>CAKZYM010000570.1 GCA_937884685.1 uncultured Calothrix sp. | reverse complement strand
TAAAGTTAGATTGACGTAAAAGCGTTGTTTTACCTTACTTTATCTTCTATTTTTGAGCAAAAATGTGGATTTTACGGATATCATCTAACTGTAAAGTTGCTATAAAAGAATCGCTGATATTACTGTATTTGGTTGCGATTATATTTCTGTAATATTACACCTACTTAAATAAAATTACTCTCGTAATATGAGACCACAATAATAAAAAAAATATTTACTTGGTCTCAAAATATCAGTTCTAATCATTATTATTAAAGCTTTTAATGAAAAGATTATATTGGCTGCTAACTCTTATTCCTATTCATTTTTTTAAAACTACTCCGAAAGCAGTTGCTCAAACAACGATTAATCTTTCAGAATTAAAGGAAATAAAAAATGATTTTGATAAATATGAAACTCCTGAAGATTTAATTAAAAGATTAAAACAAAGTAAATCTAAAAGAATACGCGATTTACGTAATTCGCTATTAAAAGATGCAAATAAGCTGGAAAAACCTTTTAATTACCTTGATACTTCGATAAATGTTGCTTCAATTAATTTCACTACGTTTCCTGTAGGTTTCAATGTCGGTAAACGCAATGTGAAAGCTGGTGTTTTGGTAAGAGGAAATGAAGATGGTTCGAGAGCAGTTGATTTTCAAAATTGGCTTTTACCTTACGACGATGTAATTCAAGTTTTAAAGCTGAATGTCACAACTTTACCCGATGGACAATTAGAAGTTCGTTCTCCCGGAATTGTCACTCGTATCAATCCCGAACAGCTTCGTAATGATTCGGAATTGGGATTGGTTTTTTCAGTTGCAGATTTACAAAGATTATTCGGTGTCAAAGCAAAGTTTGATATTGAGGAATATGCAATTGTTTTTGATGTACCCTGGCTTAATAGAAGGAATAATAGAATCGGACAAACTGAAATTCCTGTAATTCTAGATGGTTTACCGCGTTTTCAACCGGGAAGTTTCAATATTGCAGCTGTCGAACAAAGAATAGATGCTACCGGTAGCGGAAATGATTCGACAAATATTAGAGGTGATTTCCAAGCTGTGGGAACTGCTTTTGATGGTTCTTGGTTTGTTCGTGCTAATCAACCTGATTTGTGGGATGGAGGAAGTTGGAATATATCGGAAGCTCAGTATTTACGACAAACCGATAAAACAGATTATTTTGTCGGTTCTCAACCCAGTTTTTGGCAAAGATTGGGAACTGGTGGAGATTATTGGGGTTTAACTTTTATTCAGCGTCAGGGATTTGAACCACCCAAGACTTCTAGTGGTGGAACTTCTGACCCCCGTCAACGATTAGAAGCTGACCAAATTGGACGTACTGTAACTGGTAGAGCAGAACCCGGTACTTTGGTTCGGTTGGTGCAGGGTTTTGGAAATAATGTAATTGGGGAAGTTTTGGTAGATTCTTCGGGGATTTACCGGTTTGAAAATATTACTGTTAAAAGAGGAATTGGTAACTATCGGGTTTTTCTATATCCTCAAGGAAGATTAACAGCACAACCAGAAATTCGTGACGCTACTTTTACTACTGTTCCGGGACAAATTCCTGCTGGTGCTTCTGCTTGGGTTGTATCTGGTGGTTTACAGCGAGATTTTTCGGGAAATAATAGTTTATTAGGGGATTTTTCCGAATTTCGCGGTGGTATCGCTAGACGTTTGGGTGTGTCGGAAACTCTAACGCTAGGGTTTGGTGGAGTTTACGATGAGTCTTTGAAAGGTTTGGCTGAAATATTCTTCCGTCCCTCGAAATTCCCTTTACAAGTAGCAGTTTCAGCTTTAGCAGGTGATGGGATAGATATAATTTCAGATATTCGCTACGAACCATCAAATAATTTAATTGCTTCATTTACTAGCGATAGATTTTCCAATCGTTTTAACGTTAATTGGAGAGTATCGTCGGGATTGAGTTTATTTGTAAATACCTCCAACCGGACTGCTTCAGCAGCGGGATTGCAGTTTAACTATAGCAGTAAAAATTTCTATACTTTTGGTCGCGCTAGTTTGGATACCGACAGCAATTTACGATGGAATTTATTACAGCGTCTGGGAAAGTTGGGATTGAATTTCCAAGGAAATGAAATTGGGACTTCTTCAGAACTTGCTTATAATTTCTCTAGCGCTAGATATTCCAATACCGGAAGCTCGTTACTTCTCAATTACGATACTCGCAGCAATAACGGTAATAACGACAATTTACTTACTCTTGGTTTGCGGTATCGTTCGCCACAACGTGCTTTTGATGGTAATTATGTATGGCAAGCGGAATTAGGTTACGGTCTTGGTTCCCAAGGTAACGGTATCGTAGCAACTTTGGGAACTACAGTTTTACCAGGAATTATGCTGCAAGGAAGATATCAAGGAGTATCTTTAACTAGAAATGATTCGAGTTTTAGTATTAATTTAGTATCTGGATTAAATCTACAGCAGGGAATTCGACCCGGAGATAGACGTTCGAGATATTTTCGGACTCAAGGTGGTTTGATGATTAAACCATTTTTAGACAGTAATAATAATGGTAAAAGAGATTCTGGTGAAAAAATTTATACAGATAACTCCGACCTGCTATTAATGGTCAATAACGAATCAATCAAAAATTGGCGATCGCACGTGCAAAACGACCGCATCAATGTACGTCTTGCACCAGGAAGTTATCGTCTAGACTTAGACCCAGCAGGCTTTCCGTTAGATTGGCATACTAATCAAAATGCTATAGCAGTAGATGTGGTTGCAGGTAGCTATACACCGATAATGATTCCCTTTACTCGCTCCTATACTCGTACTGGAGTTGTAACAAATAGTACTGGAAGCGCCGTTGCGGGTACGAGAGTAGAAGCTATTGGAAAAGATATACGAAAATTTTCCGTTACCAATGGTGCGGGAGTTTATTATTTAGAAGGATTGCAGTCAGGGGAATATGAATTGAAAATTAATGGGAAATCAGCAGGTGGATTGAGATTAGAAGAATCAGATGAAGCGTTTGGGGAATTGAATTTAAAATATTAACAACCGCAGCAAGCGTCTTCATTGAAGGTAATGTCCATACCAAATTTGTCGTTTTTCTGTGCGGTGATGCCCTTTTTCTATCCTTTTATCTTAACTATGGGTAATCCCTTTAAAATCTTCCTTTAAATTTTGCCCAAACCAATCTTTAAGCTCCATGATTTTCCATATCTTCCCAGCCCTTGGCTCCAGCAATTACTGATAGTATTGTGATGATTAAAATATCTGTTAACAAGTCGAGACATATTCTTTCAACACGGGGGTCTTCCACTTCACTAAAAATTTCTCCTATTTTTTCTGTTAACAAGATCGCTGACGCTATACTCACAGCCTTGGAGCTTTTAGTCTTTTGTTGATGTCTATTAGTTTCGCATACTAAGCACTGAAGAGTCATAATATATTCCTTCTTTTCTTATTTGATTAATTTAAAAGTTGCTTGATTTATGTATATATTGTGGGAAAAATATCACTTATTCGTCAGTCGGATAAGTTAGGAATAAAAGTCGGAAAAGTCTGGCACTCAAGTAGCAATCGTTTCCAAGAAAAGCTAAAAATCAGCTAAATCAACCATAGGGGATAAATGATTTGATGTGTATCGAAGAAGCATTAGAACTTATCGAGACTACTTTATATACCAACACGGGCAAAAATCTAACTGTTATAGAAAAAGAAATATTAATAGCGGCTTTACAAAAAGAAGCGTATGCTACCATCGCTAAAAACTCACATTTAAGCGTCGGACATATCAAAGATGTCGCTTACAAGTTGTGGAGACAGCTTTCAACAATGCTTGGCGAGAAAGTCACTAAAACAAATTTACTACTAGTATTAGAAAGGTATACTTTATCGGCAGGAATAACTCCTTCTATTCAGAATAATTCTGAGATTGATAGCAATGAAGATGCTAACTTAAAAAACTACATTTTACAGCTACAACAGGAAATTCAAGAACTGAAGCAAACTCAAGAAATTATCTACCAATCGCGTGCCTTTATAGAAAGCATACTAAACCATTCTCTTGATGGAATTGCTGAATTTCAAGCAATAAGAGGTAATAACACAGAAAAAGTAGTTGATTTCAAACTTTTAGTAGCTAATAACGTAATGACGAAATTCTTTAATTATAGCCATGGAGATTTGAGTAGCCATGGAGATTTTATTGGTAATTTATTACTTAAAGACCAGATAGTTAAAGAGAATCTGAGCTTGTTCAATTTCTTGACCAAAGTATTTGAAACAAAAGAAACACTTTATCAAGAGCTACATATAGAAACGAAGGATATTCAAAACTGGTATCAATGTATAGGAACAAGCTTCAGTAATGAAGTTTTTCTGACGATTCGTAATATTACTCAACAAAAGCTTTTGCAAGCGGAATTAGCTCTCCAAATAAATATAAATAATTTAAGCCATATTAATAACCGTCACTACTTCGATGAATATTTAGCCAGAGAATGGCAACACAGCAAGGGGAAAAAACAAAATATATCATTGATCTTATGCAGCATCAACAATTTTGAATGTTATGATAATTCTGAGCATAATCGCAAAAACTATCAATATTTAATTGCGGTGGCTCTAGTAATTAAGAATTGTACTAAAAATATAAATTGTTACGTGGGACATTATCGAGAAAATCAGTTTGCCATCATTTTATCTAATACTGATATTGATAGAGTATTTAATCTAGCTCATTTAATACAAAGTGAATCTGGCAACTTGGATATGCCCCAGGTATCTCAATCTAGCGATTACCTGACATTGAGTGTAGGCATTGCAAACATGATTCCCCCAAATGATGGTAAAGCCGAAGAACTAATTATTGCAGCGGAAACAATGTTGAGCGGGCTTTTTATAGGAGAATAGTTAGGGATTTAGCTTCTAAAAATGATAGCTGCCAAAGCCCTACGCTTGATTTCTTTTGGAATCACTTATCTCTTTGGTGATTAAATTTCGTAACTGATTAGTTGGATATCATGTTACTGGCTGCTTGAAGAATCTTTTCGTCTTCCTGCTTCCTGCAAAAATACGCAAAATGTGCTAAAATTGTACCAAATAATGGCGATTATTCAAGCATCATTTGGAATAATTTGGCTTTTTTTCTTATTTAAGCCCTAAAATTTGCGATTTTTGGAGTTTTTTAGGTTATGACAACCTCTCAGGAGCGGATAATCCCGACGGATCTGCGAAACGAGATGTCCAGGTCTTATCTGGAATATGCAATGAGCGTGATTGTCGGTCGCGCTTTGCCAGATGCCAGGGATGGTCTGAAACCTGTGCATCGTCGCATTCTCTACGCTATGCACGAGTTGGGGTTGACGGCTGACCGTCCCTTCCGTAAATGCGCCCGTGTTGTAGGGGAAGTGTTGGGTAAGTACCACCCCCACGGCGATACGGCCGTTTACGATGCTTTGGTGCGGATGGCGCAAAGTTTTTCGATGAGGTCGCCTTTAATTTCAGGGCATGGTAATTTCGGAAGTGTCGATAATGACCCTCCGGCGGCTATGCGTTACACTGAATGCCGCCTACAATCTTTAACAAGCGACGCTTTACTGCAAGATATTGAATCGGAAACTGTAGATTTTGCTGATAACTTTGATGGTTCGCAGCAGGAACCAACGGTTTTACCAGCAAGATTACCACAGCTATTGTTAAATGGTTCTTCCGGTATCGCGGTAGGGATGGCAACTAATATCCCTCCCCATAACTTGGGAGAACTAATTGATGGGTTAGTGGCGCTGATTCAAAACCCGGAAATTACGGATATTGAATTAACTAAATATATCCACGGTCCCGATTTTCCTACGGGCGGTCAAATTCTTGGTACTTCCGGCATCAAAGAAGCTTATACTACCGGACGCGGTTCGATTACCATGCGTGGGGTAGCTAATATTGAGACTATCCAGCAGCGAGGAAGACCGGAAAAAGAAGCAATAATTATCACCGAGCTACCTTATCAAACAAATAAGGCAGCATTGATTGAAAAAATTGCTGAGTTGGTTAACGACAAACGCATTGACGGTATTTCCGATATTCGCGATGAAAGCGATAGAGACGGAATGCGGGTGGTTATCGAACTCAAACGCGATGCTTATCCCCGCGTGGTACTAAACAATTTATACAAGTTAACTCCGCTACAGGCTAATTTTGGCGCAAATATGCTTGCGTTGGTAAATGGAGAACCCATATTACTAACTTTAAAGCGGTTTTTGGAAGTTTTCTTAGATTTTCGTATTGAGGCGATTACCAGACGTACTCAATACGAATTACGGAAGGCTGAAGAAAGAGACCATATCCTACAAGGTTTGTTAATCGCGCAGTCCCATTTAGATGAAATTATTGCTTTAATTCGTCATGCTGCGGATGCACCGACAGCGAAGGGAGAATTAATCAATAATTATGGGTTATCCGAAGCGCAAGCTGATGCAATTTTGCAGATGCAGTTGCGGCGATTAACAGCTTTGGAAGCTGATAAAATTCGTTTGGAACACGAGCAATTACAAGCTCAAATCACAGATTTACAAGATATTCTGGCTCGTAGAGAAAGAATATTAGAAATTATTGAAACCGAAGTTAAGCAATTAAGAGAAAAGCACGCTACACCTCGTCGCACGATAATTACCCTAAAGGAAGGGGAATTAGATGATATAGACTTAATTGCTAACGAAAAAGTGATAATTTTGCTGACCCAGCAAGGTTATATCAAAAGAATGCCGGTTAATACCTTTGAAGCGCAAAGCCGTGCTACCAGAGGGAAAGCAGCAGCGAAGGTAAAAGATGATGATAATATCGAGCATTTCCTAACTTGCTGCGACCACGACAGCGTTCTGTTCTTTAGCGAACGTGGAGTAGTCTACTGCATGAGGGCTTATCAGCTACCCCTCGGTTCCCGCACTAGTCGGGGTACTCCTATCGTACAAATGTTGCCAATTCCTCGGGAAGAGAAAATTACCTCGATTGTACCAGTAAGCGAATTTAGCCAAGACGAATATTTGGTGATGCTTACCAAAGGTGGCTACATCAAGAAAACTGCATTAGCTGCATTTAGCAATATTCGCGCTAACGGTTTGATTGCAATTTCTCTCGAAGAAGGTGACGAACTACGTTGGGTGCGTCGAGCTAGAGCCGAAGATAGCGTAATTATTGGTTCTCGAATGGGAATGGCTATTCATTTCCGCTGTACTCATTCGCAATTACGTCCCTTGGGTAGAGCAACTCGTGGGGTAAAAGCCATGAAACTGCGTAAAGGTGGTGACGAATTGGTGGGAATGGATATTCTTCCTGCCGATATTTTGAATAACATAAGTCCACCAGATACGGGTTCTGAAGCTGAAACCGAAGTAAGCGAAGTTGAAACAATTGAAGCAGAAGTAGTTGAAACCGAAGATACAGAAGTACAAGATGAGAGCAGTACCGGACTTTGGGTTTTAGTTATTACTACCGGAGGATACGGAAAACGGGTACCAGTTGGACAATTCCGGTTACAAAATCGTGCCGGACAAGGTTTAATGGCTACCAAGTTCAAAAACCTTAAAACTCAAGATTCCCTAGCGAGTTTACATATTGTTGGTGAAGACAACGAAATTTTGATGGTAACGAATCGCGGTATTATTATCCGACAAGCAGTTAACGCGATTTCCATTCAATCCCGTTCTGCAACTGGAGTAAGAGTACAGCGTCTCGACCAAGAAGATTTTCTGAATGGAGTTGCGATAGTTCCTGGTGATACTGGTGAAGAATCGGATGAGTCATCGG
>CAKZYM010000569.1 GCA_937884685.1 uncultured Calothrix sp. | reverse complement strand
TTAACTCCTAACTCCTAACTCTTAACTCCTAACTCCTAACTCCTAACTCCTAACTTCTAACTCCTAACTCCTAACTAATTAATATCCGCTTAAAATTCCTCTTTTTTTCGCTTGTTTTTCTGCAACTTTAAAGAAAGAGATTCCAATATAAAAATAGACAATGCCATTGATAAAAGCAATAGTCAAAGTTATTAAGTCTAAACTATCACCTCGTGCCATCAAGCTACGCAATAAACCAGCACCAGGGGTCATTGGGATTAAAAGTGCTAAAAACTTAGGAGTACCAGTCCAAGTTTCTGTAGGAATGGTTAATAAAAATAATAATGGAAATAAAAGCAAAGGGATTAATTGCTGTACCCGTTTTAAAAGTAAAGAGATAGAACCGATAATAAAAGCAAAACCGTATGCTCCTAATAAAACTGAAATAAAAGGTAAAATTAATAATGGTGGAAAATACAGACTACTACCCGTGAGTAGAATAATAATAAAAAGAATAATGACTATTTTTAATACTTCTAGAGTTAAATACGCTAATCCACGCATTAAAAATACTTGAACAGCACCATACCGCGAGAGAAATAATTGTTCCAAAGTGCCAGTTTGTGCTTCACTTTGTAATCCTCCGGCTATATTTGCCATCACAAAATTTACTAAAACCCAAAGCATGTAGCCGACTACAAGTGAATCCAGCCTATCTCCTAACTGAAAACTAGAACCAGCAACATAACCAGCCCCTACGAAAAGTCCATAAAAAATTGCGCTGGTAAAGATTATTTGTGAAATTGATTCCACCGGATAACGGCGAAACTGTATCCAGCTACAACGAAGTTCTGCGAAAAATAATTCAAGCATTATTAGTAGTTAGTAGTTAGTAGTTAGTAGTTAGTTATTAGCTATTAGTTAATTAATCATTTATTTATCATTTCTTATATTACCTATTACCCATTACCCATTACCTATTCCCTTCCTTCACCAATTTCAAAAATATTTGTGTTAAATCAGCTTCTAATTTTTCAACTATTTTTATCTGCAAAGGTTCGAGGATATTAAATACTTGATAAATTAATTCAGGCTGGCTTATATAAATAATTCTGTTTCCTTCAACTTCCACATTGATTTTATCTAACTTAGCAATTCTTTCTTTATCTAGTACAGATTCTATTTCAATTTTATAAGTCTTACCAGAAAACTTACGAATCAATTCATCAGTTGGTAGCTCCGTTACAATTTCACCCTTCTGAATAATTGCTATTTTATCAGCAAGTTGCTCGGCAATATTGAGTTGATGAGTTGTTAATAAAATCGCGCAACCGGATGCAGCAATTTCTTTTACCAAAACTTTGACATCTTCCGTTGCTTCTACATCAAGTCCCAAAGTTGGTTCGTCTAATAATAATATTTTTGGTTGATGAACTAATGCAACAGCAAAAGCTAACTTCTGCTGCATTCCTCGGGAAAGCTGCTGTACAGGGGTACGACGTTTATTTTGTAAACTAAACCTTTCCAAAAGCGCAATTCCCGATTTACGAGCTTGATTGTGAGTAAGTCCTTTTAATACTCCAAAATATTCTAAATTCTCTTGAGGATTTAATCGCCAATAAACATTTCGATTACCCTCTAGAACAGCACCAATATTTTCCAATGCACTAGGATTTTTATGAGGATTGATTCCAGATATCTTTGTCCACCCAAAATCGGGTTTAATTAATCCTGCCATCATTTTAATACTTGTAGTTTTCCCCGCACCATTAGGGCCTAAAAAAGCTACTACTTCTCCAGATTTTATATTCAAAGAAACGTTTTTAACTGCTTCTACTATTTGATTGTTCAAACGGTAAGTTTTTTTAAGGCTGTAGGCTTCGAGAGCAATCATAATTAATTATCGATTATGTTGATAATTAGAAATACAAGTATAAATATAAATATAAAACTAAAAGGGCTAAAGTCCCTAACAAAAAATTATTTTGTCTAATTAGTTTAATTAGTTTAATTATCAAACTTTAATCATTAACAACTTTTATCTCCAAACCTGCTGCTGAAGTATTTACTTTCATCACTGTATCAGTTGCCTCTGTATCCATTTCATTTTCTAAATTGTTCGTAAACAAACTTCGCTACAGGTTTGCTCATTCTACCTTGACGATTAGTATTAAGGATAACTGGTATAAAAATTTTACTCATCTTAACTATTGTGATTAAAATACATTAAAAAAATATACTTAAATAAATTAAATAGAAATATTTGTTGATTTATTTTCATGTTTAAATACCCGTTTTGCTGCAATCATAAATATGATTACTTGCCACCTGAATTTTTTATGTCTGTATAAAATAGAGAGGATTGCAATATCTTAAGATCAAGTATAAGTAAATTTTTTTTAACTTTCGACTCACCTTTATGCCCAACCTGTTTTATATTTTGATTTTTAAGATTGAACATATAGCTTGATTGACACGAGAGCGTAAATTCTAAGAAGGTTTATACAGAATGAATTCTTATCTAGCATCTGCTATTCAAATGACCAGCGTGCCCGATTTAGCATCAAACTTAGCTCAGGCTGAGGAACTGATTGATGTAGCAGTGCGTAAAGGTGCCCAACTGGTGGGTTTACCAGAAAATTTTTCGTTTATGGGGGAAGAAAAAGATAAGCTTGCACAAGCTGAAGTTATTGGTAAGGAAACTCAAATTTTCCTCAAAAAAATGGCTCAGCGCTATCAAGTTAATATTATTGGTGGTGGTTTCCCCGTACCTTCAGATAACATTGATAAAGTCTACAACACAGCAGTGCTGATAGATTCCAACGGTGAGGAATTATCATGCTATCGCAAAGCACATTTATTTGATGTCAATGTTCCTGATGGTAACACTTACCGAGAATCTAGTACCGTAATGGCTGGTAAAGAACTCCCCAACGTGTACTTATCAAAACAACTCGGACATATCGGACTTTCAGTTTGTTATGATGTTCGATTCCCCGAACTTTACAGACACATGTCACAACAGGGTGCTGATGTAATGTTTGTTCCCGCAGCTTTTACCGCTTTTACAGGTAAAGACCATTGGCAAGTCTTGTTACAAGCTCGTGCAATTGAAAATACTTGTTACATCATTGCTCCAGCCCAAACAGGTGTACATTACGACCGTCGTCAAACCCACGGACATGCAATGATTATTGACCCTTGGGGGATGATTTTAGATGACGCTGGAGAAAAACCTGGAGTGGCGATCGCCGAAATAAATCCAGCCAGAATTGAACAAGTTCGTCGTCAAATGCCAAGTTTAGAACATCGAGTATTTTAAGCAGTTGTTAAAGCAGACAAAAAACTTTTAAATCAATTTCCAGTCTTCAATAAACCCGGTATCTTCGAGATACCGGGTTTTTGTCTTTTAATTTAGATTAATTAAAATATATTTCTCTTTTACTCCTAGTATTTTGCTCCATTCTTAAAACCAGCTAGGAATTAATTCCTAGACTCAAAAATAAAATCTGATAAATCATGATATGGCCTTTTTCTAATAACTGAGGTACATCTAAATTTTTCCCTGTTCCCTAAAACCAGACACTTTGTATCTCACCAAGTTGAGAACCGCTATAAATCAGATTGAAAATGGCTTTTAGTGCGTTTTAAAGCACTTTGTTTTGTATATAAACCTTGAAATTGATTCCAGTGTTATTCGACCTTAATGTCAATGATGCAAGATGTCATTTACTGCCCAATCCCTAAAAACTGTATCAAAAAAACAATATTTAAAGCCACGTTTCTTTAGCCTTAACTCTAGAATTTTATTGTATTAATGCTACGTATTTTCATCAGGGTAATTGCGGAAAAGAGTCCGAATTCTTCTGAGAAAAAGAACTGATAGGTTAATGCCTAAAAATCCCATACTCGACTACAAATTCATTACTAAGCCACTGCCAGTAATGATTTACATATGTAGCTTTCTAAGTTTTCTACAATTATTTCCGATTACACAAACCGCTGCTCGAACCACTAATAAAAGCAACGCTTGTATTCAAGATTCTGGTTTAAATAGTCAAATCTCTAATTTGCTAAAAACCACTATTAATGTATCTAAATTGGCAAGCAACTCACATCAGGGAACTAAAGTTGCAATGCAAACATTTACTTCACCTTTATCAAGTTATTTCAATGGTAATAACTTTGATACATCTACATTGGATTTGTTGGCTAGCATACCATCACCTTTACAGGCAGTGGTTCCTCTTGGTAAAGCAGTAGTATTCTCGCTGCAACCGGGATTCAACTTTAGCAGTCCAATTCAACGTGTTGACACTACAGTTAATAACATTCCTTTAACTTTAATTTCTGGTGGTAAACCCATAACAATTCATGCTGATAGTCGCTATCAATTAGAAGAAGTTATCGCTAAGAGTGGAATTAATGTTGTAGCAGCAGTAGACGGGGGTTTCTTTTCCCTGAAATTTCTCAACTCCAACGTGATGATTGGCCCGGTTTATAGTTATTCAAGCAAAAAATTCATTCCTGGAAACAAAGAGGAAAATAAAAAACTGTCAGGACGTCCGTTAGATCAAATTAGACAAGTTACAATCAAGTATATTCCTTTTGAACCCGACAAACATAATACGTTAAAAGGTATCCAAGCAGAAATGCCAGGAGTTACCGATGCATTTGTCGGTGCAGCTTGGTTGGTGGAAAAAGGTCAACCAAAACCCGCAAATTACTTTGATTTTCTTCAAGGAGCAGATGGAGTTCGCTTCCGAGCTTTTTGGGGAATGAATAAAGAAGGGATTCCCGTTATTGGTGTTTCTAATAAAAAACTTGATTCAGCAAATCTGGCTAAAGTCTTGACAGAAACAGGAATTCAAGATGCTGTAATGCTCGATTCCGGTGCGAGTACCTCTTTAGTTTACAAAGGAAAATCTTTAGTGGGTTATACACCTCGTCCGGTACCCCATGCAGTTGCGCTGGTTGGTAGCGAATCTGCTTGTAATTGAGTATTTTAGCTAACTTATTTTTGTGAGACAGATTTTTCAATCTGTCTTTATTGATTTTGATTCTTCTACAGCCCCTAAACCTCTTAAAGAAGCTTTCTCGGGTTCTGTTAAACCTGAAATGTTAGTGATTTTCATTCCTTCATAAAAGCGACGGGAATTTAGTTGCTTAAAACTCTGGTAAGTATCGATATCCCAAAGCTGAATTTTCTCATCTTCTCCACCACTAGCAATTAATTTACCATCTGGACTGAAGGCTACACAGCGAATTGGCAATGTATGTCCATCTGCTAATGTATGTGATAATTTACCTGTTTCTACTTGCCATAGATTAATCGTAGTGTCACCGCTTCCGCTAGCAAGCATTTTACCATCGGGACTAAAGGCTACTGAGTAGACTTGTTGATTGTGTTGTCTTAAAGTGTGCAAACACTCTCCAGTAATCGGATTCCATAATTTAATAGTCTTATCTTCGCTACCAGTTGCAAGAATTTTACCATCTGGGCTAAATGCTACAGAATAAACTACATCTGTGTGTTCATCCAGGGTTCGTATACATTTTCCTGTATTTACATCCCACAATTTCACTGTACTGTCTGCACTACCGCTAGCGATGGTAATATCTCTAGGATTAAACGCAATGGCGCACACCCATTGAGAATGTCCCATAATGACTCGGGTACAAGCACCCGTCTTAACATTCCAAATACGAATAGTGTTATCTTCACCACCGCTAGCCAAGGTTTGACCATCAGGGCTAAAAACTACACTCCATACCCAATTTTCATGTTTTTTGAGGCGTAAAATCTCTTTACCATCATGAATATTTTGGATATCCCAAAGCTTAATTTGACGGTCTGCGCTACCACTCGCTAAGGTACGACCATCTGAACTAAAGTCCACCGAGCGAATTAACCCTTTATGTCCCTGTAGCTGATAACAACATTCAGGGTTTTCTAATTCTCGCAGGTGTATTTGACCATTTTGAGCGCTAACGAGAATTTTACTGTCTGGACTAAATGCTAAAGAAAAAACGCCACGAGTATAGCCTTTCAAAATATTCCAGCAAGTTTCGTCTTCTATATTCCCAATTGTTGCTATATTCCAAATTCTTACTGTTTGGTCATCGCTACCACTAATAAGCGTGCGTCCCGAGGGATGGAAAGCAATATCCCATACTTGGCTTGTATGACCGGATAATGTTTGCTTACATTCACCACTATCAGTATCCCATAATTTTATTGTTCTATCTTCACTACAACTAGCAATTATCTTGCCATCAGGACTGAAGCGCACCTTATATACCTTCCCTTCATGACCGAAAAGAGGAGGTTTGTCATTCCCCGTTGCTAAGTCCCAAAGTCTAACAGTTTTATCTGCACCACAGCTAACTAGTAGTTCACCATCTGGATGAAAATGTATTGCATGAATAATTTTATCTTCTTCTTTAATCAAAGAATCTTTGTATTGTACGTAAAAAGTTTTTAAACACTCTTCTGTACGAATATTCCAAAGCTTAATTTTACCCTTAGTATCACTACTGGCAATAATATCTTTCTGTTTAGGATGAAAGTCTACAGACAAAACCGGGGCATCATGACCACTCAAGGTTTTTTCACGCTCTCCTGTGTTAATATCCCAAATTTTGACGCTTTTGTCTTCACTAGCACTAGCAAGCCACTTGCCATCACTATTAAACGCTAGCGAATATACTTTACTATCATGCTTCAAGGTCTCAGTACATTCACCACTATCAATATCCCATAATTTAATTTTGTAATCGGCACTACCACTAGCAATGGTTTTATTGTTAGGACTAAATGTAAATGCCCATACCCAAGCGGTATGTCCTTTCAAAATACTAAATAGTTTTATCTCATCTGTTCGCCATAGTCGCACTTCCCCATTAATTACACCTGCGGCGAAATATCTAGCATCATGGCTAAAACCTACCGATACGAGACTCGACATTGTATCGCTAAATACTGAATTCTTTAAATCACTATTTGTAAATTCGGTATCTTGTAATCTCACATCTTTAAAATAAGCCTGCCGGATCGTTAAATTGGAAAAATTCTCTCCACTTAGATCAATTTGCGGTTTATTAATTTGAAGATGACGCATTAAATTAATGATATTACCTGCTGCGTATCCTTTCTCCGCAGGTGGTTTATCCCGAAGCAAATCTAATATGCTTTTTAAATGAGATTTTAGTTCTTCCTTGTTGTTATCAAAAAACTCAAGCAGATGGTTATTCAACGGTTCCAAAATTGAACGCTCTTGTCTCTGACGAAAATAATCTAACGAACGCGCTTTAATTAAAGGATATGTGTTGATAATTTTAAAATCGTTAAAAATTTTCGAGTCGCTAGTACGAATAATTTCCTCTGCTGCTTGTACAACCAATCTTTTTGTGATAAATTCAGCGACCACTGACTGTAGGCTAAATCTTCCAACACCATAATCCACCGCTTTTTCAATTAGCGATCGCCATAATAAAGACTCTACAGTTTCTAAAATTCTTATATTATCTTGTATAATCAAATCTTTCTTCATATGCACCAAAGAGACAGAATCACGATTGATTGCAAGCCAATACATGAGTTGTGTCTCTAATTTAGATAAACGATTAAAGTGTTCTTCTAAAAGCGTGCGAATATCTCCATAAACAGCCGTTTTTTGACCAATTTGCTTCAAAAATTCACTAACGTTATTGTCAAATAAATCATATATTGTCGTAGCAACCATTTTTAGTGCTAATGGATTACCCGAGTAAAGGTCTACTAACTGCTTCAATTGCTTTGTTGAACAAGTCGAATTAGTAAATCCCTTATCCTTGAGAATGGCATTAGCATCTTCTAACTTCAATCCTTGAAGTTGCAATACCTTAACAGGTAGATTTTTACCTTCAAGCATTGCTACCTGCAATGGTTTTTCCCGACTTGTTAGCAACAAACAACTTTTATGGGATGTTTCTCCAATTTTTTGAAATAAATCACCATAATTTTGATACCCATCTTGATATTTTCCAGCTAATTCATGTACTTTCCCTTCACTGCTACCTAATATTGATTCAACATTATCTAAAACTATCAAGCAGCGATGTTTACGCAATACGTCAACTAGATGCAGAATTTTTTTATTGTGGTTATCATTGTCCGAGTCAAAATCGCTGTGGTTTTCCTTAGATAAAAACTGCAAAATTTCAGTCAAAATATGATTTAATTGGGGAGAATTGCTCAGACTACGCCAAATTATGTAATCAAAATCGTCACGTACCTGTTTGACTATTTTGGCCGCAAGCATAGTTTTACCAATACCTCCGAATCCCAACACCGCAATCAAACGACATTTCCGATTCACAATCCACCGGGTTAATTCTGAAATTTCCTCTGCTCTACCCTTAAAACCTTCAACATCAACCGCTTCACTCCAATTTTCACTGACTTTTGTTTTTTTTGATTCCGAAGCTTGGTAATCTTCCAATAAATGCTGCTTAAGCTCGTAAATTTTTTTATTTTTCTTGCCTTCGATTTTAAATTTTTTGTAACTTTCTCCTAACCTTTTCCTTACTGCTGCTTGAGTTATGCTTAATTTCTCGGCAATCTCTGACCCAGAAAAGCCCTGCAATGCTAGTAGCAAAGCATCAAGCTCTGTTTGAGTTACACCTTTTTGAGTCGCTATTTCTTGAATAAACTGATTTGGTAACTGAGGTTTATTAACAATAATATCCATGTCACATTAGCTCCATGTCACATATCTATATGTGATATTTATTTCTTGTACTAGGTGTTGCATAAATGCGGAATGAGGTAGTGCCTGAAACTATTAATAATTAGTTAAAAATATAGCTAAACCATCCCACGACCCAGCAACGCCTTCTCCTACACTAAATATCTCGGACTAAACATTGTATTGACTAATCAATGGTAATACAAGAACCTTGATAATCTTATCAGCCATCCCTGACAAATCTAAAATTAAAACATAGCTCTTTTTATCACATTTGTGAGATAAATAATATAAGTAAAAGTACTTGCCTTAATCTACTAATTACAACAATTAATTAAGTTTTTCCAAGCTAGCAATAATTAGCATCTAAAAAGACACTAAGCCACAATGATATTTGCAAAAGCAGTAGTATAAAATAATAGACAAAATATGTGTTGATTTTGCCCTATTTTTTTCATAGGGTACGCCCATGTGTCACAATCTAATCAAAACTGGCAGAGATATTTCAACATCAATTTATGACTAAAAGTCTTTCCTAATAAAGAATACAAGAAAAATAATTAAATGTGATACTTGAATAAAGTCTGTGCCAGCTAAGTGAATCAGACTTTTTAACAATTTTAGCATTTTATTTTTATCTGATTAAATAATAACTTTTACAAGTATAAAATAAACTACTTATTGCTCTAAATTCAGTAGTTAGAAGAAAACTATAAGCGTCAAGTAGTTGTAATAGTTAAAAGATAGTAAAAATTGCAGTCTTAAAATATAGGCTATAATCTACGTATATATATGTGAGCTTATGTGAGAGTACACTGCTAAATAATCAATTTGTTCTCGTGCTATCACGCTCGCATCGGACTTATGTTTAGCACCATGGAGAAAAGCAAATGGTTGTACCCCGATTCCAGAAATGTTTACCAACCTCGAAGCAGCAGAGGCACAGTTTGATTTTGGAAATACACCTAATTAAGAGAGAAGTTTATAAGCCGGTAAGTGATAAAACACTGCCGGTTTTTCTTGTCTAGATAGATTTGGGTATCTATAATTCAATCATTTTAGGAATATCAATCATGATTCGTAACAAATACAGTCGATTGTTCCAATTTACCTGCCGATTCGTCAAGTACTTTTTTCTAGTACTAATTGGTTTTTCTATGACTTTTGTTTTAGCAATAGGGGTAGGTTATTTTGATATAGCAATTCAATTGTTTACTTTCATTTTCGCCGGAATTAGGTTGATGGCGATAATTATGCTTTGTCTAATCGCTATAACGATGATTGCTGAATCGTTACGATAGTCTTTAATAAGAATTGTCGAATAGTTTAAAGGATGTTTTAAAAGGCTTTTACGTCTTGATGGTTAGCGTGGCGAAGTAAACATCTCAATTAATAGTGAAAACATTAATTGGGATGTTTCACTACAGCTGAATCGCAAGGTATAACCTATATTTTCAGACTTTTAAAACATCTTCTTTATCAACGAAAATTCAGCGATTAGCTTTTGTTTCTAATTTACTCAGGAAAAAGCCTGGAATTACTCCAGGCAGTGTTTTTAATTAATTCAATTCCATCATAACTATGAAACGCAAAAAAAATAAGTTTTCTGGCAAAATTTGTTATACTTTTGCTCGCATATCTACATTGACGGGATACATTATTGGCTTATTAGCCGTTTTTTCACTTTCAGTAAACCAAGATCCACAAGGGGTTGAGCTTGTACCCCTAGCAAAATTATTTTTTGAAGCCGCAAAAATTACTGTAGAGTTAGAAAAAAATACGGCGAAATGCAATAAACCTCAAAACCAGAAGTAATTTGTTAGTCCTCTTTTAGAGGACTTTTCGCTCCACCCTTTGAGGTTCGCAACCTGAAGCAAGTTAAATCTCACTAACAACTAACCAAACAAAAAAACCGGGGAACAATGCTCACCCGGTTTAGTCATGCTTTACAGAATCCTCAGTAACCTAGGGACACGCTCATAAGGTGCCCCTATTTACTTGTTGATTAAAAAGATTTTAGACTAAAGATTTTAGATTCTTGATTTTCTAAACTATACCTTCGCAGTAGACTTTGTTTTAGCAGAAAGGTCACCACTAGCATACTTAGCAGCAAACTCATCTAAAGGAATTTGCTTGATTTTGCTAGCATGACCAGCAGTACCAAATGCTTCATATCTATCCAAGCAAACCTGCTTCATGTACTTGATAGAAGGCTTGAGGAAGTGACGGGGGTCAAAGTTAGCTGGATCTTTCGCAGCAGCTTCGCGGAAAGCAGCGGTGATAGCCAAACGGTTGTCGGTGTCAATGTTCACCTTACGTACACCACTCTTGATACCCTTTTGGATTTCCTCAACAGGTACACCGTAGGTTTCAGGAATCTTACCACCGTACTGGTTAATCATATCTAACCACTCTTGAGGTACGGAAGAAGAACCGTGCATTACAAGGTGAGTGTTGGGTAAACGGTTGTGGATTTCTTCAATTCGGCTGATTGCCAAAACTTCACCAGTAGGCTTACGAGTAAATTTGTAAGCACCGTGGCTGGTTCCAATCGCAACTGCTAGAGCATCAACTTGAGTTCTTTCAACAAATTCAACAGCCTCATCAGGATCTGTTAAAAGTTGATCTCTGCTGAGTTTTCCTTCAGCACCGTGTCCATCTTCAGCTTCACCCATTCCTGTTTCCAAAGAACCCAAGCAACCTAGTTCTCCTTCTACAGAAGCACCAACTGAGTGAGCAACCTTCACGACTTCAGCGGTAACATTCACGTTGTACTCAAAGCTAGCTGGAGTCTTCGCATCAGCTTCCAAGGAACCATCCATCATTACGCTGGTGAAGCCATTACGAATTGCAGAATAGCAAGTAGCAGGGCTATTACCGTGGTCTTGGTGCATAGCAATAGGAATATTTGGGTGGGTTTCCACTGCTGCCAAAATCTAGTGACGTCGGGAGTTCTCCACTGCATACTTACGCGCCCCGCG
>CAKZYM010000568.1 GCA_937884685.1 uncultured Calothrix sp. | reverse complement strand
CAAATAGAAAATTTACCCAAAATTGGCAACGAATTAAAAGAACTACTTACCAGGAGTTACAAACGACCCAGAAACGAGAGATGTAAGAAAAATACGTCAAAGTATTTCCCCAGAAGAATACCAAGAATATTTTAATTCCCTACCAGAAAAAGTTCGAGAAGGTATTTCTCAACGGTGGGGAGATTTTGAAGAGGACAAGGAGCAAAGTTATTCTCCCTCTCCCCCCCTCTCCCCCTCCCCCCCTTTCCCCATCCCAGGAATCCAACTCTGTAACGTCTTCGTAGGAATTCAGCCAGCAAGGGGCTATGATATTGACCCGAGTCTAAATTATCATGCGCCGGATTTAGAACCGACTCATGGTTATTTAGCTTTTTATCACTGGATAAGAAAATGCTTTGCTGCTGATGCTGTGGTTCATGTGGGTAAACACGGAAATCTAGAATGGCTACCGGGTAAAAGTATCGCTTTATCAGAAAATTGCTATCCCGAAGTTGCTTTATCCACGCTGCCACACCTTTACCCGTTTATTGTCAATGACCCTGGGGAAGGTTCTCAAGCAAAACGCCGCTCTCAAGCTGTAATCGTAGACCATCTCACCCCTCCTTTAACTCGTGCAGAACTTTATGGCCCTTTGCAAAAGTTAGAAAATTTAGTAGATGAATATTATGAAGCGACCAGTTTAGACCCGCAGCGTTTACCAGTTATCAACCAGCGAATTACCGAATTGATTATTCAAGAAAATTTAGATTTAGATTTGGAAATTAATCGCGAGCAGTTAACAAATCAAAAACAAGAAAAACAGAATCAAAATCAAGTATTAGATTACTTAGATGGATATCTATGTGAATTAAAAGAGGCTCAAATTCGCGATGGTTTACATATATTTGGTAACTGTCCTAGCGGAAGACAACTAAGGGATTTAGTTATTGCAATTGCTCGTCATCCAAATCGTCATCATTCGGGATTAACTCGCGCAATTGCAAAGGATTTAAACTGGGATTTCGACCCGTTAACGGATAATCCAATTAACCCAATTCAAACAAATGAAAATAACAGCAGCATACCTTGTCGCAATGTGGGTGATGCAATCGAACTCGTAGAAGAATATGCTGCTGCTGTTGTGGAACAAAGCATAAAAGACCTCACCCCGTCCTTACGGACACCCCTCTCCTTGTCAAGGAGAGGGGAAAAAGCCAAGGTTTCTTTATGTCCTTTGGACACGCTACGCGAACAGAAACCCTTTACAAGGAGAGGGGAAAGGGGTGAGGTTTCTTCTGAAATACCCTTCTCCTTAATAAACAAAGAGGAAGAGACACCCCTCTCCTTAATAAGGAGAGGGGAAGGGGGTGAGGTTTTTCTACCTGGTGAAATCCAAACCCCCAATTCCCAAACCCAATTAGTTCTAAATTGGATTCGTAATCATCTCCTACCTTCCTTACAACAAACTGACTTAGAAATTAAAAATTTGTTACGAGGACTTGACGGTCGATACGTGAGAAGCGCTCCCAGCGGGGCACCTACGCGGGGTCGTCCGGAAGTGTTACCTACAGGAAATAACTTTTACTCGGTTGATATTCGTGCTATTCCTACAGAATCGGCTTGGGATGTCGGTAGGAAAGCAGCAGAAACTCTTGTGGAAACCTACACGCAAGAACATGGCGAATATCCCAAAACTCTTGCTTTGTCGGTATGGGGAACTTCCACGATGCGAACCGGAGGGGATGACATTGCTCAGGCTTTAGCTTTAATTGGGGTACAGCCAATATGGGATGGTGCTTCTCGTAGAGTGGTAGATTTTGAAGTTTTACCAATCTCAGTTTTACAACGTCCTCGCGTGGATGTGACCTTGAGAATATCTGGTTTCTTTCGAGATGCTTTTCCTAACTTAATCGAATTGTTTGATGATGCGGTTACAGCAGTTGCAGCTTTAGATGAAACCCCCGAGTACAATCCCTTAGCGGCACAAGTAGCATCTGAAACAGAATTTTGGATTAAACAAGGATTAAATTTTGAGGCAGCACATAGTTACTCGCGGTATCGTATTTTTGGTAGTAAGGGAGGGGCTTATGGTGCTGGCTTACAAGGATTAATTGAATCTCAAAATTGGAATTCAGATGAAGATTTGGCTTATGCTTACATGAATTGGAGTTCCTATGCTTACACGGGTAAGGGTTTATGCAAAGCTGCACCGGAAGCTTTCAAGCAACGTCTAGTCAAGATGCAAATAGTGCTGCACAATCAAGATAATCGCGAACATGATTTGCTAGATTCCGACGATTATTATCAGTTTCAGGGTGGTCTAACAGCAGCAATCCGTTCTTTGACGGGGAAAAATCCCCAAACATATTTTGGCGATAATTCTGTTCCTGCTAACCCAAGAATCCGCAAGCTTCGTACCGAAATAGCCAGGGTGTATCGTTCGCGAGTTGTTAATCCTAAATGGATTGAAGGAGTGATGCGTCACGCTTACAAAGGCGCATTTGAAATGGCAGCGACGGTAGATTATTTATTTGCTTATGATGCTACCGCGAACTGCGTAGAAGACCACATGTACCAGGGAATTTGTGAATCTTATCTTTTCGACACAAATGTCTGTGAATTCATTGAGAACAACAATCCGCATGTTTTGCGTGATATTGCTGAAAGATTATTAGAAGCATACCAGCGCGGTTTATGGCAGGATGTAAATATATCAACATTAGATAATTTGCGAAACCTGGTTCACCAAGCAGAAGCAGCAATCGAATCAAAATCGGTGGTGTAAGAAAAAAATATGGACAATCTTGCGTATTTACACTTAGCGGGAGTTTATGAAGACCCATCAACCAGTAACTTATTGTACTTCAATACCTGGTTGAAAACTTCAGAGGCTCCAGACTTGAAACGTTTTTCAAGTAAGGCTTGGCGGTATATGTTACCCATAGTCTTAACTATCTCTATCCTCAGTATGGCTAGCAGCGCTCTAGCACTGCAAAAGGGGGATAGAGGTCCGTCTGTTAAAAATTTACAACAAGACCTGCAAAGGGCTGGCTTTTATAAAGCTCCCGTAACTCAGGTATACGATGCTAAAACCGAAGATGCTGTTAAGCGCTTTCAGAAAGCTGCTAGCATCGGTGTTGATGGTATCGCTGGACCCGCTACCTTACAAAAACTAGAAGGCTATGGTGCGGCTGTAACGGTAAATACAGCTAGAGCGGAAAAAAAGCCAGTTGCTAGACCGAGCCAAAACAACGAACGAAAGCCTTCGGTAAAGGTGGCTGCTAATACTACCAAACGCCGCAATCCTAATTTGCTGGCTAAAGGTGATGAAGGTCAAGCAGTCAAAGCTTTACAAGAGAGATTGCGAGTAGCAGGATTTTATTATGGTAATTCGACGGGTATTTACGGTCCAATTACTGAAGATGCTGTAAAGCGCTTTCAAAGAGCTTATGGTTTAGACGTTGACGGTATCGTGGGAGCGCAGACCCTAACAAAGTTACCCCCAATGGGTGTTGGCTTTGGTGAAGAAGCTCCTAAGAGCATGACAATAGCCGCATCTAGACGCAATAAAGAGTTCCTTGGTTTGGGTGATAGAGGTGAACCCGTAAGAATCTTGCAAGCGCAGTTAATCAAAGCAGGATACTTAAAGGGAAAACCAAATGGCTATTTCGGTCCCTATACAACGGATGCGGTGAAGCGATTCCAAGGTGCTAATTATTTGGCATCTAGCGGTATTGCTGGGCCTACCACTCGCGGCAAACTGTATCGAAATGTTAATGACGCTGACAAAGCTGAATTCAACGTTCTTGAAATACAAAGACGCTTGCAGTCGAGGGGCTTCTATAAAGGACCCTTGAACGGAGAAATGGGTAAAGATACCAAGAAAGCCATTAAACAGGCTCAGGAGTTTTACGGGATTAGTTTAAAGGATGTGAGAAACGGACGATTTTAATATCCGTTTCGCGTTTGTACTAGCATGTGTTTGCTCATAGTCATAAACTGAAAGGCAAATTGCTAAAACATACATCCAGTGAAGTTAAACAAATAAAAAACGCTCCCAAGTGTTATAAAGGCATTAATGCTCGCTGGCACTTGGGACATACTCCGTGAATAGTTAATTGGCAATCAAGCAGATGATAGCCATCTTTTTGAGCAGTTTTTAACCCAATTTTTAATATTGAGTCGTTCTTGAACTCGGTAGTGGTGTTACACCTAACACAAATTAAGTGATGGTGATGGTGGGGATAAGGTTGGTTAAGTTCATAATGCTTATGACCTTCGCCTAATTCCAATTCCCGCAAAATTCCCATACGTGCCATCAGCTTGAGAGTGCGATAAATCGTTGAAAGACTTATTCCTTCATTATCGACCTGCAATCTTTGATAAAGATCCTCGGCACTCAAATGCTCCCCTTGAGGAAGCTCTTGAAAAATGTGTAGAATTACTTCTCTCTGAGGTGTTAAACGCCAACCTCGTTCGTTGAGTTCTGCCTTGAGCGAAGCAGTGCTGTAAATTGTCATACTAATTTTTCTCAACAAACCCTATCAATTGCGAATATAGCAAATAAGTCTACCTGTTTGCAATAATTATTCCTTATTGATAATTATTTTTAACTGTTTTGGGAAGAATAGTTGTTCAATTTCCAAATGCAAACAAACGTCTGATTCGCCCTATTTGTAGCTATTTACAGCTTCGAGAGGAAGAAAATTATTTTTTCAGGCAGGCAAAAGAATTGCCATAATTTTCTTATAGGTTTTATAGGAAAGCTGGAGAAAAATTTAATTAAGATTGAATCCTAGATTTCGAGTTGTCCTCTAATTAAGCGAAGGTTCCCCAAGACCACACTGACTTCTCAACCGGATTCTTTCACCGCAGGTTGTCGGGGAATTAGAGCCATATTCATATTTTTAAATTAAAACTGCTTATTTTATCCTCTGTATGTGGTAGCACTGAGGTAAATTTACAATCTAAATTCCATAATTGATAAAACACATGGGTAGGGAACAATTACCCGATTGTAGAAAGAAGTGGTGGCGCGGATATTATGGGACTTAAGAAGGCAATGGGGAAACCATACTTTGACTCCAGATGATGGAGAGCCAAGAATAGTAGTGGCTTCCCAAAACCGCGCTTATTCACTTTGAAAAACTAAACTTCTAGCTGAGGGATTCTAAATAATCGCGAATCAAATTACGTCTTTTTGGTTGACGTAGCTTTTGTAAAGCCTTAGATTCGATTTGTCTAACACGTTCGCGAG
>CAKZYM010000567.1 GCA_937884685.1 uncultured Calothrix sp. | reverse complement strand
TCCCCAATCACTGACTTCGTCTCTCAAGCATTTTCTTGATTCTGTAATCATCTGGTGGGCTGGTAAAAATGCGATTATCTTTTTCTAATCCTTCTAATACCTGAGTTTCGTTTCCAGCTTGAGAACCAATTGTCACTTCTGTAAACTTAGCTTTATTATTTTTGTCGGGTACCAATACACCTGTTTGACCTTTTTCGGTGACGATAGCAACTGTTGGTACCCACAAGGCTTTTACTTCATCACCTAAGAAAGTCAAGTTTACGTTTAAGCCAGAACGTAATTTATCTCTACCTGTAGTAATTGCAACTCTGACTTGAAACAGTGTTACTCCTTGCTCGTTTACGGCTTCGGGAGCAATTAGACGTACATTTCCTGTAAATTTTTGGTCTGGATAGGCATCGGCAATAATCTCTACTTCTTGTCCTACTTTTATTTTGCCTATGTCGGCTTCGGGGACATTCGCTAATACTTCCAATCCCCTGGCAAGGGCAACAATTGAACTTGATGTGGCTGATGCACTGGTAGAAGCAGATGTAGTTGGCGTAACAAATGCGCCAATATTGGCAAATTTTTGCGTGATAATACCTGAAAAAGGAGCGCGAATGATTGTGTTATTTAAGTTAACTTGCTCTGTTTTTAGCTGTGCTTGTGCAGCACTAACTGCTGCTGCTGCTTGAGCAATTTCTTCGGGACGAGAACCACTTTCTAATAACTCTAATTGAGCGCGTGCTTCTGCTACTGCTGCTTTGAGTCGAGCGATTTCTTCGGAACGGCTACCACTTTTTAATAAGGCTAATCTTTTTTGTGCTTCGAGTAAATTGGCTTGAGCAGTATTATCTTCGCTGATAAATTGGTCTAATTGGTCTTTTTGTACAGCTCCTTGGGAATACAAACTTCGGTAACGTCTAACTCGCTGATTACTTAAATCAACTTTGGCTTTAATAGCGTTTACTTGTGCTTGCGCTTGAGCAATTTCTTGAGGTCGATTTCCCGAACTAGCAGCGTCTAATTGTGCTTGAGCTTGTGATAAACGAGCTTTAGCTTGACTAATTTCTTGAGGACGAGATCCAGCTTTTTGCTGGTCTAATTTTGCTTTTTGTTGCGCTAAATTAGCACGCGCTTGTAAAATTCTGGCTTGAATATCTGCACTATCCATCCTCGCAAGAATTTGGTTTTGCGTTACTTTATCGCCTTGTTCTACATACAATTGGGTTACTGTACCAGGATTTTTTGGGCTGATGTTTACGTTTTGAACTGGTACAACTTTTCCGCTAGCATTCAAAAGTAAAGTGACATTTTTTTCTTCTACAGAAACAGTAAGTTCTGTTATGTCTTGTTTATTACTTGTTCGATTGACAACAACATAAGTAGTCGTTACACCAACAACTACAACCCCTACTGCAACAAGAGGTAAGAGCCAGCGAGGTAGTCGTTTAACTTTGCCGATTATAGGAATTTCTATGGGTGAAGCCATAAGAACAACGATAAATTTTGGAGAGAATTTGGGTAAGGTAAAGTGGAATATGCTTTATTCGGAACTGATAGATTGAAGCAAAGTCAAAAATAATGAGCATGTAAATTTTCTACATGGTTTGTCAGCAATTTTTGAATTATCTACCCTCGCGCAAGGTATTTCATATCAGAGGTGTTTGAGAAAAAAAGTTGAATTGTATTTGTTTCATTTCTTTTATAGTAGCCTTTTGGGCTTACATATGGCTTCATATAATGGGTGACTTTAGTCACGATAAATTAGTTAACAGCCAAGACAATAACTCGAATTAATGGTCCTCAAAAATGACTGAAGATAAAAGACGAGTGATTAAGAAATTTAGCTGTCATCAACAGCCCAGATGGTTTAAGCTATCTGAAAGATTCTTTTATTTGTGCCAAAAAGGCGGTGGTAGTGTGCCTAAACGAGTTGGATTAATTTCTTTTCTATTTCTATGCAGCTTTTTAAGCGTATCTCCCCATAGGGTTAATGCTCAAGCATTAGTACCTCATACGGTGCAACTTGATGCAGCAAAGTTGGAGGAGCAAGGGTTAGTTTTGGCGCAAGAAGCCGCACAGCTAGTGCAATTCCGTCAGTACGAAGCAGCATTACCACGAGCGCGTTTGGCAACTCAACTTGCTCCGTCTAACGATAAAGTATGGTTTCTACTAGGGGGATTATATTTACAATCCAGAGAGCTTGATAAAGCTATCAGTGCTTTACAAAAAGCACAGAGCCTCAATCCTAAAAATGCTGAGACTTATTTTGCTATTGGTTCTGCAAAATTCCAACAGGAACAATATCAATCTGCTGCTAACCAATACAAAATGGGTTTAAAAATAAATCCTAAAGATTCAGAAGGGTTATTTGATTTAGGCAATGCTTACTATATGCTGGGTAAATTACCCCAAGCTATTAGTGAGTACAGGAAATCTATTGTTCACAAGCAGAATTTTTGGCCTGCTGTTAACAATATTGGATTAATTATGTACGAACAAGGTGACGTAAAAAATGCGATGAGTCAATGGCAGCAAGCTATTACCAAAGCTAACAATGTTAAAGAACCAGCCGCAGAACCTCAATTGGCACTAGCTGTTGCTTTGTACACTAAAGGCAATCAAGCCGAACGCCAAAAGGGTTTAACAATGGGACAAGCTGCACTCCGCATCGACCAACGTTATGCCAAATTAGAGTTTCTTAAAGAAAATCTTTGGGGTAATCGTTTATTATCTGATACCAAAAAATTTCTAGAATTACCTAGCATTCAAGCAGCTTTAAATGAAGAACCCCCTGCCCAACCTACCGGACAATAGTTTTGACTTCAGTAGTATAAAGAAACATACAAAGTATCATTTTATAGCGACTGTCTAAAGCGCTATTAGTATAAACCTTGTTTCTATTGCCAAAAAATGCATATAGTAGTACAGAAATATTATGGTGCGAGATAACAGCTTAGCTTAATTGATAGGTTGAAATTTTTCGCTTGTAAAGGCAATTAGCCATCGACCATGTTTAAAATCCGACCGTAGCGGTTGGGACTTAGCCTGCCCTTGCCGTCTAGCGGCTGCAAGGGGCGGGCAATTATTCGAGAACAAAATGTTTTTTTAAGAAGCGTTGTTGTCTTTGGGCAAAAGTGCGATGATTTGCTCAACAAACTGTTGGTGATCTACCACAGGTTTTGAAATGTATCCATCTGCACCGCTTTGTTTAAGAAAACTTTCGCGGTCACCTTCCATCGCATGGGCTGTGACCAAAATAATAGGTAATGCTGCCGTTTGGGGGTCAGATTTCAACATTTGTGTAATCTTAATACCATCAACAGATTTACCTTGGTAAACGCTTCTAGAAAGAGAAACATCCATTAAAATAATGTCTGCTTCTTTTGCTTGAGCAATTTTGATTACTTCGTCTACGTTCTCAGTGTGTTTAACACCTAAACCTCCACGTTTAGTTAAGATTTTTGAGAAAACACGAGCGTTAACAAGATCGTCTTCGACAATCAAAACAGTTTTCATAAGAATTGATGGCACTTAGGGCGTATTTAAGGGGGATAAACGATTGAAGATAGAACGATTCATACCGTATCTAGATTCTCCGAATCAAATTTGTATCCTTATAAACAAGGATAATACTACTTAAAAAGTAAGACATAAATATCAAGATTTTGTGATGCAGAGCATTTCATCCGTTATAAGTAAGGTTGCTGCTCCTATTATTTACAGCAATATTTGTGTAGTTAAAGTTCAGGGAAAAAACTCATGGCAAAACAGTTAAACCTTCTCTCGACGGGACAGGTCATCACTACAGCCTTGCATACGGAAATGCAAAGGTCTTATCTTGAATATGCCATGAGTGTAATCGTGGGGCGGGCGTTACCAGACGTGCGTGATGGCTTAAAGCCGGTTCATCGGCGGATTCTATATGCCATGCACGAACTTGGCTTAACTCCGGATAGACCTTACCGAAAATGCGCTCGTGTTGTTGGAGACGTGCTAGGTAAATATCATCCCCACGGAGACCAATCGGTTTACGATGCTTTAGTACGTTTGGTACAGACATTTTCTTGTCGTTATCCGCTGTTAGGGGGACACGGAAATTTCGGTAGTGTAGATAACGACCCACCGGCGGCGATGCGTTATACAGAGACTCGTCTCGCATCAATTAGCCACGAGGGGATGCTTGCCGAAATCGGTGATGAAACAGTAGATTTTATTGGCAACTTTGATAATTCTCAACAGGAACCAACGGTTTTACCGGCACAGTTACCATTTCTACTGCTTAATGGTTGTGCGGGGATTGCTGTGGGAATGGCAACGAATATCCCACCACATAACTTGGGTGAAATTGTAGATGGTTTAATTGCTTTAATTGACAATCCAAATTTATCAGACGAAAAATTATTTAAAATAATACCTGGACCGGATTTTCCCACTGGTGGAGAAATTGTTGGGAAAGATGGCATTCACGAAGCATATACCACTGGTAGAGGCAGTATTGTGCTGCGCGGTGTTGCCAATATCGAAGAAGTTCCCACCGGAAAAGGTAACAAACGACGCACGGCCATAGTAATTACCGAGCTACCTTATCAAGTAAATAAAGCCGGTTGGATTGAAAAAGTTGCGGATTTAGTCAATCAAGGACGACTAACGGGAATTGGTGATATCCGCGATGAAAGCGACCGCGATGGAATGCGAGTAGTTATAGAGTTAAAACGCGATGCTAATGCCCAAGAAGTTTTGTACTATTTGTATCAGCAGAGCGCTCTACAAACTAATTTTGGAGCAATTCTCCTAGGTCTAATTGACGGACAACCGCGCCAACTAAGTTTGCGTTTGCTGCTGCAAGAATTTTTAGATTTCCGCGAACAAACTCTTAATCGTCGCTACTCTCATGAGTTAGGTAAAGCAGAAAGCCGCTTGCATTTAGTAGAAGGATTGCTTCAAGCACTTTCTCAAGTAGACGAAGTTATAGAGATTTTGCGACAAGCTCCTGATGGCTCAACAGCTAAAGTTGGTCTTATAAATACATTAGAGTTAAGCGAAATACAGGCAGACGAAATTCTAGCCATGCCTTTACGTCGTCTTACCGGTATGGAGCGACAGAAATTAGAGGAAGAGTACGAAGAGCTTGAAACTAGAATTAATACGTTACGTAATTTACTCAGCGATAGGAAAGAACTACTTAAAAGTTTAAAAAAAGATTTGCGGAGTTTAAAACGTTCTTATAACGATAAGCGACGCAGTAAAT
>CAKZYM010000566.1 GCA_937884685.1 uncultured Calothrix sp. | reverse complement strand
ATTTGGAAGCGCAAGCTTGATTTTTAATTGTTAAAGTTTGCTCTAAATTGATAGCTTGGTCAATTACATCTGCTGTAGTAACCGAATAATCATACATAATATATTGCTTAATATTTGAAACAAATTCTAAACAAACTCTAGACAGATTTTTAATTTGTTATATTTTAAGTAGGTATTTGCAACTCTGCTAAATATGCCTTGGAGAAGAATATTTTTGCCTTGTTTGTCTTATTTCGGGTGCGTAAGTGACATTAAATCAGTAAATTAAATGACATTTTTTCTAAAAAGTATAGTTGATGGTAGCAATTTCACTTATTAGCTCCGCCCATGGCTTGTTAAACTAAATCTGGCAACAGCCGCACAGAGGGTTTTAACGGGGGCTTTTTATGGCAGTAAACGTGCAAGAAATTGCCAAATATCTAGACCAACTTGGTTGGGACTATCGCATCGATGAAGAAGAAGAACGCATTGTTACGGGTGTGGAAGGTGACAATGTTGAAGATTTCTTGATTGTAGTTCAGCTTGATGAAGATGGTAAATTCTTCCGCGTATTTGCACCTCAAGTTCTGAGTGGTGTCAAAGACCATCCTCACAAAGCAGCAATTTTACAAACAATGCTAGTTATTTCTTGGGAAACCAAAATGCTGCAATGGGAATACGACCCATCTGACGGAGAAATCCGGGCGATTATCGAATTTCCCATAGAAGATTCTACGCTGACTGAGAAACAATTTAATCGTTGCTTGAGTGGTCTAGTTCAACTTGTTGACACTGTAGCAATACCTCGTCTCCAAGAAGTAATGGAAACCGGTCATGACCCAGGTAATGTAGAAGTAGGTGAAAGGCTGCTATTGAGCATTCAAGAACAAGCTCCTGGATTGTTGGATCTGTTAGAGAAAGCAATGGAAGCAAGGAAAAAACGCGGAAGATTCCCTAGTGAATAAAGTCGATTGCAACAATATATGACTAGAAAATAGCTATACTCCTTGTAGGGGACTCCTACTATACACTGTAGTTTTCAAGGTCGCATGGTTTATGACATCTTACGCAACCTCTTCTGCTAAAGCAGAAATGAGCGAACTCCGGCGATTAAAAGGTTTATTACCTCCGGAATTACAAAGCTGGGTTACGGTTGAAGGTACCACCGAGGTTAATCCACCCCTGGTTCGTAGCGAAGAAATCGGTAAAGACCAGGTGGAAATTCAAATAGACCTGGCAAAATGGGATGAGTTGGCAATGGATCAGCGGAATCTCTTGTTCTGGCACGAAGTCGCTCGGATTCAAAATGATACTATTCCCAAAGATGGTTGGGAAATGGCAGCCTTGGCCATAGGTTTAGGCGGCGCTGTTGGCGAATTATGGGTACAAGATGGACTGCTATTAGTGCTTGCGTTGGCATTATGCGGCGTTTCTGGCTGGCGATTGTTCCAAAAAAATAATGGCGAAAAGCAAGCTAGAGAACTAATTGAAGCTGATGAAAAAGCCATTGCTTTAGCAACCCGCTTTGGTTACAGTTTGCCAAATGCTTACAAAAGTTTAGGCAGCGCTTTAAAAACCTTAATTGAAAAATCTCCTAGCAAGCGCCAAAGGTCGAAATATGAAGCCCGACTTTCTGCACTCAAGCGCAGTGCTAATAAAGCCAAATCTAAATCTCGCAATATGGATGAAGGCGGATATTCATATTAACCTTCGTGAGGATGGGGATTCCCATCCGCCTTCTTATTCATCTGCTTAATCAATCAAGCATATTTTTGCTTTGTGTCTCATTACTAAGTACTTACATAAGCATAAAAATAACTGCAAACTTTTATTGAGAAAAAACCGACACAATTATCAATTATATTAAAGTATACTTATATACTTAATTCTTGTTCGGAATATCCTAATTTGTTGAGATTTTTATTTGACCAAAGTCGAGAATGAATTTTTCTCAAAAACTTCAACCAAAATACTTTGGCTTTACTTTTAATCTAGAAAGTTTTTGAGATTTATTTAACAAGAATTTTTCACCACATCTCTATAATTTTTTTAATCCAATCTCCTCAATATTAATAGTTTACAAAAACTTTTTTTTTTCTTGGCAATATCTTCATAAAGCCAATTTGAAAAGATAAATTTAGAAACATTCAAACATTGGTTAATTGCGCTATATTAACTTCAAGCTTGCTTGAAATAAAGGTTTATCAGATTACATCTACGTATATTCACCCTTACTTATCAGTATGATTCAAAGCTGGTTAATCATTTTGTGAGTTTGAGGTATTACGCGAACTGATTTAAGGAAATTTTTCATTAAAGCTTGCCAATCAATAACCTGTTTGGGAGTCGGAGCAAGCACGGCTGAATCCGTAATTTGTTGAGCCGAATTTAATGGGGTTGCAGGCTGTAAAAAGACTGGTATTGCTGCATTTACCGCCGCTATTAACTCAGCCGAACGTTTTAACTCAGCAACATCTGTATCCTGAGAAATGATGATTTTAACAAACACTTCGATTCGAGCTTCATAGCATATTTGGAGGAATTTTTCGTGTTCTTGCCAACGACTTTCACCACTAACACTAGGTAGCTTTAGATCCATTCCTACAGAGTCTAAGTAAGGTAGAATCGTAGCGAGTTGTTCCGGGCGATGTCCCCCAGATTCTAAGTATATAGGTAAACCAGTGGTCAAACTGATTTGTGGTAGGAATTTTGATAAAAACCTGGCATGGAGTAGAGGCTCGCCTCCAGTTAAGCTAATGCTATCGTGTAAGCAAGGTATATTTTGCCGCTCAACCCATTTTATAAGCATGGGCAATGAGACTGGGTTTGAGGAAATTTCAAAATCGCGAGATCCTGGAGTTTGTTCAATCCTACAAGTGGCGGGTGCATTCCAAGTATGAGCGCTATCACAAAAGTGGCAGCGCAAGTCACAAAAGGCAAAACGGATAAATATTTGACGTGTTCCAACATTGAGTCCTTCTCCTTGAATTGCGGAGAATACTTCTATCAGGCTAGCGGTTTGATTAACAGCAGTTTTGGTAGTCATAGGATGAATGGCAACTTATATCAGCGAGAAAGGGGATACAACAGGGCAAGTTTTTACTCAAATTTCAATTATTAGGAGGAATTCTTGGTTTATCCTCGAAAGAGCATTGCTTTTGGCTACGGTTCTCTGCAAGAGAGTATCTATGCTTAGAATCATAGTGAATGGCACGTACGGACTTTAGTTGACTTCTTGTTCTATTGTGAATCGTCATGGATAATATTCGATTTCAATCTAAATTTGCTCTTCCTAAGCTCTTTAACAGTTGATAAATAGGCATTGGTTTGAATAAAGCACTATGACCCAGATAATGTAGGCAGTAAAACACTGATATGGCAACTGAAGTTCAAGGTTTCATGGGTAATCAACCTATAGAGGTCAATTTTCCGGTAAAATTCTCAGAAGAAACGGTTAGGGTCGAGGTAAGCGCTCGTTTAAGCGTCCTTGAAGCTCTAAATTTTAAGCAAACTTGTGAAGAATTGATTAATGCAAACCCAACTCCAAAAAAAATTATTATTGATTTTGGACAAACTACTTTTATGGATAGTAGTGGCTTGGGTGCTTTAATTAGCAATTTTAAGAATGCACAAGAAAAAGGGATTGAATTAGTACTGCAACATGTTACTCCTCAAGTGATGGCAGTGCTGAACCTTACAGGTTTAGTCGATGTCTTTACAATCGAAGAGGGAGAACTTGTATCTTCACAAAGTAATTCAACAAAACGTGAAGAAAAACTGCCCGAAACTCACCCTTCTGTCCGCTCCTGGACGAAAAGGTTTATTGACATCATAGGGGCATTAGTCGGTTTGGTAATCACAGCAATATTATCCGTTCCCATTATTATTGCCATAATGATTGATGACCCCGGTCCAATTTTCTTTGGCCAAGTTCGTTGTGGTTGGATGGGTAAGCATTTTCGGATGTGGAAATTCCGCTCTATGTGTGTAGATGCAGAAGCTAAAAAAGCCGAATTGCAAAAGCTTAATCAAGTTAAAGGGGCATTTTTCAAGATTGATAATGACCCAAGAGTAACTAAGGTAGGCAGTTTTCTTCGCCGTACTAGTTTAGATGAACTTCCACAGTTTTGGAATGTTCTTAAAGGAGAAATGAGTTTAGTTGGTACCAGACCTCCAACACCTGATGAAGTTGAATGTTATGAAGTACCTGAGTGGGAACGCTTAGATGTCAAACCAGGAATGACTGGGGAATGGCAAGTAAACGGACGTTCGAGTATTCGTAATTTTGAGGATGTAATTCGTTTAGATTTACAGTATCAAAAAAATTGGAGCTTGATATATGATATAAAGCTTATTTTTAAAACAGTCGCAATCCTATTTAATAAGAGCAGCGGTGCTATGTGATTAAGAAGTTAATTAAATCGTTTATTTATTAACAAATTTTTTGAGAGGAGGTATGAAGGAAATTTTCCATTCAAGCCTCCTTTTTTAATTCTTAGATTGATACACTAACGGGAAAACCCAGAGTTAATTTTAAAATTTTCATCCTTACAGAAGTATATTTCCTATAAGTAATGTTATGAAAAATACCTAAAATAAATCAATATTGTCTCAATTCAAAAATATTTTTGATACATATTTGCTTTGTAGAAGGATTAAATATCTTACAGAGCCTGTAATAATACAGTTGACAATAAAATAAAACATTTAAAGATTATATTTAATTGAAATAAGCCATGCTTTTACTTAAGTACTACTACTAAATAATAATCCGTAATATTAATTAATAAGTAACATTAAGCTTGCAGTATTTATTCGTATATGGCATTAATTTTTACTTAATCTTCAATAAAAATAGACTGACGTTAAAAGATATTGCAAGGAAAATTAAATACAAGCGCTTTTTAAGTGCGGAACGGATTTAAAAATAAATGTTGACTTCAAAAGAACCAGTTGTGGGTTCTTGCAGTTTTTACTATGCGAATTTTAATTTACTCATACAACTACCATCCAGAACCAATTGGTATTGCTCCATTGATGACAGAATTGGCAGAGGGCTTGGTTAAAAGAGGTCACCAAGTACGTGTCGTTACAGCTATGCCTAACTACCCGGAGCGTAAAATTTATCAAGATTACCGAGGCAAGTTTTATCTCACAGAATATAAAAACGGCGTAAAAATCCAAAGAAGCTATGTTTGGATTCGTCCCCAACCCAATCTCATCGATAGGGTAATGTTGGACGCTAGCTTTGTATTTAC
>CAKZYM010000565.1 GCA_937884685.1 uncultured Calothrix sp. | reverse complement strand
ATATTTCTGAATCGGTTAGCAATTTAAAGACAGATAATAATAACCCAGAACAACAACTTACTCAGTTAATGCTACAAGGACAAAGCATATTAAATCGTGAAACAAAACCTAATAATGAAGAGGAAAAAATATATGCATTCGCAGAATCAGTTATTGCTAAAGCCCAAGGTAAATCATTAAATAACTTGCAAAAAATTATATTCAAAAGAGCCTGTGAAGACAAAACCTATGAAGAAATTGCTGAAGAAACGAATTGTTCTGAAGGACATATCAAAGACGTTGCAGCAGATTTATGGAAGCAATTTTCTGAAACACTCGGAGAAAAAGTAGGAAAAAAGAATTTTAAAGCCGTGTTGGAAAGAAAAATAGATACTGGTGCATTCTTATACAACAATCCCAAATATCGTCTGCAAAACTCAGAATCTCCAAGAAAATACTTGGGAAACATACCTGATACTAATGCTTTTTGCGGACGAAAAGACGAATTGTTTACTTTGGAAAAATGGATTATCGAAGACCATTGCAGACTCATTACTATATTAGGTATGGGTGGTGTTGGTAAAAGTACTTTAGCTGCAAAATTGACTAAACAGGTTCAGGATAGATTTGACTTTGTGATTTGGAGGAGTTTAATAAATGTTTCGTCGGAAAACGATATTTTTAGCAATCTGCTGAATTTCTTCGATTGTCCCGAGCATATGATTGCATCTATGAGCTTGGAAGATAAACTCTTATGTTTGATAGAGTTTTTCCGCAATCATCGCTGTTTGGTGATTTTAGATAATGCAGAATCAATTTTACAAGTCGGTCAAAATAATGAACCATTACAACAACAATACTCGGTTTACCAACAATTAATTAAATATATTGGAATCACCGAGCATCAAAGTTGTTTAATTTTGACTTCACAGCAGAAATTTAGGGTCTTAGATATTCAAGAAGGGGAGCATTTACCCGTTCGTTCTTTGCAGGTAAAAGGTTTACCGTTGAGATGTATTCAAGCAATATTAAATGAAATTGCACCGTTTTCAGCTAGTTTAGAAGATTGGAATTTCTTGCTTGAATATTATGCTGGGAACCCCTTGATGTTGAAATTGATAGCTATTCACGCGAAGGAATTGTTTGAATGTGATATCTCTCAATTTTTAGAAATAGAGTCTCACCAAATCTCAGTCTTAAGAGATTTACGTCATTTGTTAGATAGACAGTTCAATCATCTATCAGATTTAGAAAAGCAGATTATGTATGAATTAGCTCTTAGTAAGCTTCCGGTTGCAATTAGCGATTTACAGAAAAGAACTTGTTTGTCTTCTTCAGCAAACTGCTTTATAGAAGCTCTTAGAAGCCTCATACAGCGTTCTCTTGTGGAAAAATCTAATTCTGGATTTAAACTGGAGCCAATCATGGTAGATTATGTGAATTATCGGATGGATAATCCGGAGAATTAAAAATTTCACCCTTGCTGTTTCTCCTATGGTCAGTTCGGTCTAAGAAATTCAGCAAACTATAAGTAGGGAGTAGCAAGTAGCGAGTAGCAAGTAGCAAGTAGCAAGTAGCAAGTAGCAAGTAGTGAGTAGTGAGTAATAAACAAACTTTTTACTATTTCCCAATTACCTATTAACTATTACTAACTAACCATCCTGACGGGATATTTTTTCTTAGTATAATCCCATCAGTACCGCAGGGTAATCTTAGAGATAGGAAAATTAAATTTGCTCTCTCATTTACTATTTATGGCTGTATTTTTACTCGCTACTCATTACTCGCTACTCGCTACTCGCTACTCATTACTCTACTCAAACACCACAGTTCTATTACCGTAGACTAAAACGCGATTTTTTAAATGCAATCTAACTGCTCTTGCTAAAACTATCCTTTCTAAATCTTTGCCTTTTCTGATTAAATCTTCAACAGCATCGCGGTGGCTGACTCTAACAACATCTTGCTCGATAATTGGACCTGCATCTAAATCTGCCGTGACATAATGAGATGTAGCTCCGATAATTTTAACTCCTCTTTCATAAGCTTTATGGTAGGGATTTGCACCTACAAAAGCTGGTAAAAATGAATGATGAATATTGATAATTCGAGGAAATTGAGTTACAAATTCATTACTGAGAATCTGCATATACTTTGCTAAAACAACTAAATCTATTTTATAATCTGCTAGTATTTCTAGCTGTTTTTTTTCTTGTTCTGCTTTTGTATCTTTGGTGATGGGGATATGATGAAAATCAATATTAAATTGTTCTGCAACTTCTTTTAAATTTGGGTGATTGCTAATAATCAAAGGTATTTCGGCTATAAATTCTTTAGCACGATATCGCCATAATAAATCTAGCAAGCAGTGGTCTTGTTTGCTTACCCAAATCGCAAGACGGGGAATACTATCGGAAAAGTGTAGTTCCCATTTAGCTTCCAAAGGTTGAGCAATAGAGTTAAAAGCCGGTGCAATTAAATCTTGGGGTAAATTAAAATCATCTAAAAGCCATTCAATACGAGTTAGAAATAGACCGTTTTCAAAATCTGTATGCTGGTCAGCGTGGATGATATTGCCACCATTTGAGTAAATAAAGTTAGCAATTTTGGCAACTAACCCCTGTTTGTCGGGACAGGAAATAAGTAAGCAAGCAGTAGAATTTCCCATAGTCTTAGTAACGGAGCAAATTTATTACATTTACTATTCAGTTATAATTCAAAAAAACCCACCGTTAAGGTGGGCTAAATTCGGCTAAGTTTTCTAAACAAAAGGGAGTAGGGAACAGAGAATAAAAATAGTATTTATTCTTAAAATAGGCTAATAAAGCTTATTTACTGTTACCTAAGAAATTGGAAATAGCATCATGTGTAAAGTCTTAGGTTTAAACAAACTCGATAAACGCAGTACTTCTTTAATTCCCAAATAATTATTACTGTTACCCACTGAATCAGGATAAAGACAATCGAGCATACTGCTACAATGGTAGATACTATCGATATTTACAGCGAGCATTTCAAAACCTTCTTTACTAATACCTAAATTTGCTTGACTCTCATTACCAACTAAAGGAATAATCCGCGAATTAAATTCTTCCTCTAATATTCCATAAGCCTGTAAATTTTGCTGTAACTTTAACTTTCCTTCTTCAAAATTATCAGCTTCTACCAAGCAATAAATATCGGCTGTAGTCTGTTGTAAAAGCTTGTATATCAGGAATGCTCCAGCCAATTCTGTACCACCGAGAAAAAAGATATTATTTGGTAAAGTGCCAAATTCTATTGGTAATAAGTTACTATTTATTGATGTATCAGCAAAAATATCTGAATAAGTACTATTATCTATAAACTGATTGATTGGCATTTTATCGAGCGGAGCTTCTGCTGATTTCTGAGAATCAATAAATAAATCTAACATGCTATTTTGAGCAATTTTCTTCTGGTTAACGAACATAGCTTAATATCTCCAAAAATAGTTGTTTTGAGTAAATGAAACAAAGAAAAGATACTAGAAAAGATGCTGATATTCTTGTAGCTAAATAAATTAAATTTGAGTAGCGAAACCTGATAGAAACTCCTGATGTTTCCCTGGGATTAATCGTAAACTTTCGAGAGAACCATGTTGTTCTACCCGTCCTTTATCTAACATCACCACCCAATCAACGCGATTAATTGCACTCGGTCGGTGAGTAATGATAATAGTTGTCTTACCCTGACGATGGGATAAAATATTTTTCAAAACTCTTGATTCTCCGATTGGGTCTAGTCCAGAGGTAGCTTCATCCAATATCAGTATGGGAGGATTATTAACAATGGCTCTTGCTATTGCTAGTCTCTGTCTTTGTCCTCCCGATAAATTAGCTCCGAATTCTCCCAAAATTGTTTGATAAGTGTTAGGAAGTTGAGCAATGAATTCATCAGCTTCGGCAATTTTACAAGCAGTTATAACTTGTTCAAAAGAAGCATAAGGATTACCTAAACGGAAGTTTTCTAGAATTGAACGACTCCAGAAATGGGGTTCCTGGGGAACCAAAACTATTTGCTCTCGCAAACATGACAAAGAAAGGTCTTGCAAACTGTACATTCCAACGCAGATATTTCCAGATTGGGGTTGGTATAAACCTGCAATCAGCTTAGCTAAACTGCTTTTACCGCAACCGGATTTACCGATAAATGCCATTGATTTTCCTCCAGGAAGCTTTATCGTAAAGTCTTCTAGTAAGCTGGTTCTACCAGTATGATGAAAGCAAAGATTGTTGCAGTAAATATCTTCACTATGAGGAAGTTTTACAACTGGTTTTTGACTATCTGCAACTGCTTCTGGTGTAGCGTCAATAACTTCTAAAAGTCTAGAAACAGCAGTTTTCGAGCGGAAATATTCATCAGCAAGGCTCATTATTAAACTTATAAAAGCTAAAACATTTGCTTGCATTGCATTAAAAGCAAGCAACTGTCCGATGCTTAACTCTCTTTGAATAACCAAAAGACTTCCTAATACTAATAAAGTAGTTCCACCAAGTTTAGAAGTTAATTTTGTCAGAGTGCTATTGATAATTCCAATGTGAATTGTTGCAAAAGTTAAATTAGCTAAACGACCAAAACGGCTTTGTAATTCTTCCCAAAACTGTGGTGCAGCATTAGTTGCTTTTAAGACCAAAGCACCCTTAAATGTTTCGACTAAAACCCCTTGATTTTCTGCGGATAAAACTAGAAGATTGCGAGTTTTTTGTCGTAAAGCGGGGAGAAATGGTAAAGTAGAAGCCGCCATAATTAGAGAAATAATTGTCGCAACTACAGTTAATTTCCAACTGTAGAAAACCATGAAACCGTAAGAAATTATAGTGATAAAAAACTGACTGGGTAAACTAGCAACAACCTGGGCTACCAACTGATTTATTTCATTAATATCGCGCAATCTACTAATAATTTCTCCACTGCGGCGAGATTCGTAATAATTTAAAGGTAGATGAAGCAATTTGTAGCCGAATTCTAGAACTAATCCTAACTGTAACCTTTGAGTAAAATGGGCGATTATGATTGACTGAATTAGCTGTAAACTGCTCGCGAATATACTCATAATTACAACTGCGGTGGCGACAATTGTGAGTAGATTCGTATCTTGTCTAACTAATACATCATCAGTCAAAATTTGAATTAAAATTGGGCTAGTTAAGGATAGTAAACCCAAAATTAAATTAGCGACTAAAATCTGAAATAATAAAGTTCTAAATCGCCAAACTCGTTTAAAAAAGCGTCCAAAACCTTCTTTTGAAGTATCTTCATCTGAAGATTTATTGGAGAAATCAGCATCGGGTTCTAATAACAGCATGACTCCGTTCCATGCTGCTTCTAATTCTCTTCTTTTGAGATAGCGTAAACCTACTGCTGGGTCGCCAATTGCGTATTTATCACCAGATTTACCGTATAAAATAACCCAGTGAGTTCCTTTCCAATGAATAATAGTCGGTAAAACAATTTCTTTCAATTTATCTAGTACAGCAGGAGAAGCTTTAACAGCACGAGTATTAAATCCGACTATTTCAGCACCTCTTTTTAAACCTAAAAGAGTAGTGCCAAATTGTCCGGTACCAACCGCTTCTCGGCTACGATTAATACTAATAAAATTACCGTAATATTTAGAAACAGCAGCAAGACAAGCTGCTCCGCAATCTTCTTCACTAGATTGTAAAATACATTGATATTTACGTCGTGGGAGTAAAGAAATCATAATAAAGGTAAGGAGGAAAAGGTAAGGGAAAAAAGGTAAGGGGTAAGGGGAAAATGTAAAGGGGTAAAGGGTAAGGAGTAGGGATATATGGAT
>CAKZYM010000564.1 GCA_937884685.1 uncultured Calothrix sp. | reverse complement strand
CACCCAAGCAGCAGTACGTGCATTACGTTCGGGAATCCTACAGTAGAGAGTTAGGAGTTAGGAGTTAGGAGTTGGGAGTTAGGAGTTGGGAGTTAGGAGTTAGGAGTAATGAGTAATGAGTAATGAGTAAAATTATTAATTTTCCTCCCTCTCCCTCTCTCCCAATCCCCCCATCTCCCCTTCTCTTAACTCTTAACTCCTAAGTTTTAACTCTCATTACTTTTTCTTAATATTAAAAATCTAGAAAATGTAAAAATACACTGGACTCAGGGGGTATGCTGTCTGATAAGTTGTTAATAATATACTTGTTGATGCCTTACCTTTTGTGGTGGCTTTGAGACAGTAACATACTTCCCCATATATCTCCCATACAATTATCATGGCGCTCATAGTTCAAAAATACGGTGGTTCTTCTGTCGGTTCAGTTGAACGTATTCAAGCAGTAGCAAAGCGCGTCTGGCTGACAGCTAAAGCCGGAAATTCTGTGGTTGTGGTGGTTTCTGCTATGGGAAAAACTACTGATGGACTTGTGAAACTAGCGTCGGATATTTCTCCCCATCCTTCAAAACGAGAAATGGATATGCTGCTTTCTACTGGGGAACAGGTATCTATTGCTTTGGTAAGTATGGCTTTACAGGAAATCGGACAGCCAGCAATTTCTTTGACTGGTGCCCAAGTAGGAATTGTTACTGAAGCTGAACATACTCGCGCTCGTATTTTACATATTGCAACTTCTCGGATAGAAAAATGCCTCTCAGAAGGTAAAGTAGTTGTAGTTGCTGGTTTTCAGGGAATTAGTAGCAGCGAAGAATTAGAGATTACAACCTTGGGTAGGGGCGGTTCCGATACTTCAGCAGTTGCCATAGCTGCCGCATTGAGTGCAGAAAAATGTGAGATTTATACAGACGTACCGGGAATATTAACTACAGACCCGCGTTTGGTTCCCCAAGCTCAGTTAATGACAGAAGTTACTAGCGATGAAATGCTGGAATTAGCTTCTTTGGGAGCAAAAGTACTCCATCCCCGCGCTGTAGAAATAGCTCGTAATTATGGGGTGCAGTTGGTAGTACGCTCCAGTTGGACGGATGATCCAGGAACTGTAGTTGATTCACCAGAACCAAAACCTCGTTCTCTAGTTAATTTAGAAATAGCCCGACCCGTTGACGATATTGAATTTGATACCAATCAAGCCAAAATATCATTATTGCGCGTACCGGATAAACCGGGAGTAGCAGCGCAGCTATTCGGAGAAATTGCCCGTCAGCAAGTAGACGTAGATTTGATTATTCAGTCACTTCACGACGGTAATACAAACGACATTGCCTTTACAGTAATGTCACCAATACTAAAGAAAGCAGAAGCAGTTGCATCAGCCATAGCACCAGCACTCCGCACTTCTGAACAAGAAACAGAAGAAGCCGAAGTCATGGTACAGCAAAACATCGCCAAAGTAAGTATAGTCGGTGCGGGAATGATTGGTCGTCCCGGTGTTGCAGCCGAAATGTTTGCAACCCTTGCGAGAAGGGGAGTAAACATCAGAATGATTTCCACAAGTGAAGTTAAAGTTAGTTGCGTAATTGATAACGCAGATTGCGACCAAGCAGTAGCAGCACTGCGAGAAGCATTTGAAATCGAATCGGATTCCCTTACCCCATCTCCTTCCCCATCTCTTCCCCTCTCCCCTGACTCTCCGATAGTAAGAGGAGTAGCATTAGATATGAAACAAGCACGTTTGGGAATTCGTAGAGTACCCGACGTACCCGGAATGGCCGAAAAAATCTTCGGGACCCTAGCCCGGAACAACATTAGCGTTGACATGATAATTCAATCCCAACGCTGTCATGTAATCAAAGGTATTCCCACCAGAGATATAGCATTTACTGTAGCCAGAGTAGACGCACAAGCAGCCCAAGAATTATTACAGAAAGCCACAGCAGAATGTGGTTGGGGTCAAGTAGTACTTGATATGGAAATCGCCAAAGTCAGTGTAGTTGGTGCGGGAATGGTAGGACAACCAGGAGTTGCAGCAAAAATGTTTGAATCTCTATCTCAAGAGAGCATCAACATTCAAATGATAACCACCTCAGAAATAAAAATTAGTTGCGTAGTCGCAGAAAATGAAGGAGTCAAAGCCTTGAAAGCGATTCATACAGCATTTGAATTAGGAGGAGAAGAAGAATTTGTAGTTCCGGGTCAGTCAGTTAACAGTTAACAGTGAACAGTTAACAGTGAACAGTGAGCAGTGAGCAGTGAACAGTTACAGCGTTTATCAAGTAACTGAGGTACACCTTGACCTCACCCCGATAGAGTTGTACTTCATATCCCCTCTTTAACAAGGCTACGGTGTGTACGCATCTCCCAGATCCCCCTAGCCTTTTGAAGTAGGGAATTTCTCAAAGTCCCCCTTTTTTAAGGGGGATATAGGGGGATCTAAACGCTGTGAAAGCAATTTAGAGTACTTGTGTGTACACCGTAGCCGCTAACTTGGAGAGGAGTTGGGGATGAGGTTTTTAGATATAGCGCTTTTCACTTGGGTGCAATACAAATAAAATTGGTAAAAGTTGTGCGGACAGGGATGTCCACCCCACAAGAGTGTATTCTACTCAACCGAAAACCGAGCAATAAACCCACACATCTATGATTATATAAAGATAGTCCACCTCTTAAGCATCAAGATATGGCATATCTCTGGTTCAAATCATTCCACGTAATTGGAGTTGTAGCTTGGTTCGCAGGCTTATTTTATCTGCCGCGTCTATTTATATATCACATTGAAGCCGAAGAACGTCAAGAACCAATCAAAAGTGCTTTAAAAGAAGAATATAGCCGCATCGAGAAACTACTCTATAAATTAATTATGATGCCAGCAATGATATTTACCATTGTTATGGCAATATGTATTATTGCAACAGAGCCAGAGGTCTTAAAGCAAGCTTGGCTACAGGTTAAACTTTTTTTCGTGGTGTTATTAATTGGATTTCATTTTTACTGTGGAAGATTAATTCATCAACTAGAAACAGATACTTGTTCCATCAATAGCTTACAGATGCGACGAATCAACGAAATACCTACCGTTTTACTTGGATTAGTAGTGCTGCTAGCCATCTTCAAAAATACCTTACCAACAAGTCTTACAGCTTGGGGAACAGCAATTATAATCTCGATTTTTGCAATTATTATTCAACTTTACGCACGCAAACGACGCTTGCAAAAAGAAGAAGAATTAAACGTTTCTAACTAAAGACCCATTACCAATTACCAATTCCCAATTCCCAATTCCCAATTCCCAATTTTAAAATATTAAGATAAATGAAGCCCATACATCTAGGCGAAACTACTAATTGACTATTAAAATCTAGCAAAGTCGGAATATAAATTACCCGAACACAAACCACAAATTTACCTTCTCTGCTGTGAAATTGAAACTAACCCGTCTGATTCCATTTCTTGATGAAACTGTATCGAGTTGGGCTTTGGAAGCTCGCTTGTTACGCTGGTTAAGCTTGATTTGGCTGTTTATAGGTTTAGCCGTATTGTTTTCAGCTTCTTATCCGATTGCTGACGTTAAGCATGGTGATGGACTTTTCCTTTTCAAACGTCAACTGATAACTGTATTTTTGGGCTTAATTCTCTTTAATATCATTGTTAATTTACCTTTTCATAAAATAATCGGGGTATCCCATTGGCTGCTAATGTTATTTTTGGGATTGATTATTCTTACACTGGTTCCGGGGTTAGGAACTAGAGGGGTTTACGGTACCAGTCGCTGGTTATCGATTGGAGGATTCCCAATTCAGCCTTCAGAATTTATCAAACCATTTTTAGTGTTACAAAGTGCGCGAGTTTTCGGACATTGGGAAAGACTTAGCTGGGGAATTCGCATTGCTTGGTTGGGGGTTTTTGGTTTCGTATTATTAGGAATTCTTGCACAACCGAACTTGAGTACCACAGCACTTTGTGGAATGACTGTATGGTTAATTGCTCTTGCGAGTGGTTTACCCTACAAATATTTAGGAGGTAGTGCTGGTGCAGGAATCGTATTAGCACTGATGAGCGTTACAGTTAATAAATATCAGCGCTTACGTATTACTTCTTTTATTAACCCTTGGGATGACAAACAAGGTACTGATTATCAGTTAATTCAAAGTTTATTAGCAGTCGGTTCTGGTAATACTTGGGGTTCGGGATTTGGACTTTCTCAACAAAAGCTTTCTTGGCTACCAATTGCAGATAGTGACTTTATTTTTGCAGTATTTGCTGAAGAATTTGGCTTTGTTGGGAGCGTGACATTATTGGTAATGTTAGCTGCATTTGCGACTTTGGGATTGATTGTAGCCCTTAAAGCTAAGAGTCCTATATACAGATTATCAGCAATAGGGATTACTACTTTACTTACAGGACAATCATTTATAAATATTGGTGTAGCCAGTGGAGTTTTACCAACTACGGGTTTACCTTTGCCATTTTTTAGCTATGGAGGAAGTTCAATAATTGCTACACTAATTTCCACAGCTTTATTAATTCGAGTTGCGCGAGAAAGCAACGAAGCAGACGTACTTCCACTACGAAGACAGCCAACAAAACCCAGACGCGAACGACGGTTTTTACATAGGAATAAATATTAATTTGATACTCTTTTTTCCAAACAAGCAAACATATATTAAATTTACTTGAATTATTCCCGAAAAAGTTAGTAAGGTGAACTGTAAGTAGACTCATATAAAAATCAGTTTACCAACCGTTTTTATACAGCCCGCACTTGCGGGCTTTATTTATGGGTGATGGGAATGGGTAATGGTTAATAATGTCAATTAATTTGAATCGTCGTAAATTTATTCGGTACTGTACGGCAGTTTTTAGCGGTAGTTTATTACTGAAAGCTTGTAGTAACAATAACAATCAATCTTCAACTACAGCTAATGATAACGAAGCTTTCAAAATTGCGATCGCACTTCCGGGAGCGATTACCGATAAAGCTTGGAATCAGTCTGGTTACGAGGGTGTACAATTAGCTAGACAGCAAATCGGTGGAGAAACTGCTTTTCTAGAACAAATTCCCCAAGCCGAACAAACAGAAGTTTTAACAGATTTTGCTCGTAAGAATTATAATCTCGTATTTGCTCACGGAGGACAATTTGATGCTGCAATTCAACAAGTAGCCCCTCAGTTTCCCAACAGGTTTTTTATTGCTGTTAACGGTGCAATTCAGGGAGATAATATTGCTGCTTTACGTATAAATCACCAGCAAGCTAGTTACTTATGTGGAATTGTTGCTGCTTCGATGACAAAATCAAATCAAATTGCTTATATTGCAGGACAAAAATTTGCAGCCACTGAAGAAGAGTTACGCGGTTTAGAATTAGGAGCAAAATCAGTTAATCCTAACATCAAAGTTTCTTCTACTTTTACAGGAGATTGGAATGATGCTTCTAAAGCAAAAGAAGCGACATTAGCATTAATTTCTGCTGGTGCTGATGTAGTTTATCAATGGTTAGATAATGCATCACCAGCAGTATTACAAACTGCAGCCGAAAAAGGTGTTTATGCTTTTGGAAATACCAAAGACCAATTAGAAATAGCACCAAAAGCAGTATTAACCAGTGCTGTAAAAAGGATGGATTTAGCAATAGCTTATATCGCAGAATTAGCTAAAAATAAACAATTAAAAGGCGAGATTTATAAAATTGGTTTAGAAAAATCAGATATTCTGAGTTTGGGTAAATTTGGGGATATGGTACCCGAAGATGTTCAGAAAAAAGTTTTGGATGCAAAGCAAGGAATATTAGATAATCAAATTA
>CAKZYM010000563.1 GCA_937884685.1 uncultured Calothrix sp. | reverse complement strand
CGGTATTCAGAAAGGAAATAATCTATTTCATAGTTTTTTTCGTGATTCGGAGGCCTATTTGTTGACGGGAGATGAGGTGGTAGTGACGAAAGCAGGAAAACAAACTTATGGGTTGGAGCGGTTCTTTTCGAGTTTGTACAATAAACCAGTATCAGGGTTATCATTTTTTACATTGTCATTAGTCAGCGTTCAACGACGACATTCCTATCCAATTCGGATTGAGCAGGTAATCAAAACTGAAGCTGAAAATACTCAGCAGAAGTCTTCAAAATCAAAACAAAAACTCCAAGCGTCAATTACCCAGTCGAATTTCTGCTTTCTCTGAGACTGATTCTGCTGCAGGTTCGGTAAATTCACAGCCGATAGCATCAACATCCGTGATGGAGCCGAAATCAACCTTAGCAATCAAAGTTCGGGGAATGCGGGTAATCTCAATCTCACAGCCCGGAATATTTTCCTTGATAGTGATGGGAGTTTGAAAGCCGAAGTAAACGTTTGCTAAGCCAAAAATTTACTGGAAACTGCGAATAAGATAAGACATCGTATTATTTACTAAATCTTCTACAGTTGCTTGACTTAAAGAGGGTTCAGAAAAAACAAAGTTAAGCATCATCTTATCTTTTAAGGTAGTCACAGCAGCAAAGAATACACCTCCAAAAACTCCTTGAGATGGCATGAAACTGATTTCTTCGAGTTTTAATGAGCCGTAATTCACAGGGATATCAACCTGTCCAAGATTTGTGACTTCAACTGCTAAAGGAGCCTTATGTGAACTAGAAAGTAATGCATTTAAAACTTCCGTAAACATTAAGATAATATTGAACATATCTCCACGATTGATACCTTGTATTACCTTATATTTGACCTCCCTTGCTAACTGCCAAAATTCAGTATGAGGACTAATATTATGAAATGTTGAAACAGCAGATGCGAAACTTCCTAATTTTTCATTGTCAATTGCAGGAGACAAACGCCTTCTTAAATCCACAAAAGAACGGCAACAAATCGATAATTTACCAGATTTTTCTGCTTTGATTTTATCATACACTGACAATAACATAGCAGAGCATAAAGCACCTTGGATAGTTGTTTTCTCTGCTCTACATTTTGACAGTAAGGCTTGAGTAAAAGCTGGTTCTAGTGTTTTATGGATAACGTTACAAGTTCTTGCTTCAACAGGAACAAATTTTTCAAATTCTAAGGTTTTAGGTTGAAGCCAAACTTGTTTTAAAAGTAATTTTAATAGCCAAATAAAACTATTAATTTTTCCTTGATAACCAGTGTGAGAATCGGGGAATAAACTTTCGACTGGAGGTAGAATAGGCAAATTTTCTATTTTAGATGAAGAAATTTTTATCTGTTGACTATTTCCACAATGTCTAAGTATTTCTGAATGTAGATTTACACTGGATATACCATCAATTATGGCATGATGAATCGTTGTAATTAGATAAGTGTAATCTTTTTCTAATTGATAGATTGCTGTTATTCTAAAAAGGCTTTCACTACTATTTATTTCTTGATTTAGCTCATTTAAAACAATTTTTTGCCAGCTAGCAGTATCTTGATATTCTAATACTTGAAGCGGAAGCGGCGAATTTGCTCTTTTGCTAAATTCTAACTCATTAATAGAACCAGAAATACAAGATTGCAATTGTGGATGACGTTGTTCGATAAATAATAATGCGTTTTTAAGAGAATCTTGACCAATATAACCCTTGACTTTACTCGTAGTAACTACATTCAGAGAACTCGCAGTACGATTCAAGATTTCCAATCCTTTTTCAAAAGGAACTAACTTACGCTCTAGATTCATGATATTGCAATTAGAATTATTTCATAAAATTGTTAAACATTAACTCGGCTACTATCATTCCGGTAAATCCGATTAATCCGTTTACGATTTTCGGCTAAAATACCATCGAAACGGCCAAGCTGCATTTGATTCAAAGGAATATCTTTATCTATAATATTTTCAAGTATTGCTTTGTCTAAAATTAGCTCGTGATTGATAAAAAACCTCACAATGGGTTTTCCTAATAATTGGAAAATGAGCTTATTCACAACTCGACTAGCAAAAACAAACATCATAATTCGTGTTTGTGTCTCGCTGATGGGAATAAAAAATAGAATCAACTTTAATCTTAATTTTCTTGGTTTTTCAGTGACAGTATCCAGCCAAAATTGGTCGTAAACACTATAAATAGGAGAAAAGAAAGTTTCCCAATTGTCAAAAAACCAGTCTCCTGAGTGAACGTTGAAAAAGAGTTTTTGTACTATCGGGGGTAAATACCGCTGAATACCCTTATTATTCACACAGACAGAATTATCTTTAGTTTTAACAGTGGTTTGAACCTTTGATATATCTTCAGAGGAATAGCCAAAGTAAGTATGTGTGCTGGGGGTATGTTCTATCTCAGAAAAATTGTCTAAAACAAATTCTAATGGTGCTTGAATTTCATGAGTCAAAACACCTGCTGATAAATAATTTTCTACATTAAAATCTGGGAAAGTCGCAGTCGAGTCAGCAGATTTAATCCAAATGACTCCGTGACGTTCAACTGTAGTAAAGGATGACACTCGCGGATTTAGTTTAGGGGTACCTGGGCTGAAGACTTTTCCGCAAGATTTATATCTCCAACCATGATAAGGACAAACAATTTCTTCACCTTCAACCCAACCACAGCTTAGTCTCATTCCTCGATGACAACAGCGATTATATAATGCACCAATCTCACCCCCGGAAGTACGGAAAAGAACTATTTCTTTTCCACAAAGATTGACTGAAATTGGTTTTTTCTTTAAAGTATTGCTCTCTATGACAGGATGCCAGTGTTGTAGTAATTTCATAATTAATTCTGAGCTTTTTATAAATTAACAGATTTTATTTTAACTATTTTCAGGAAATCGTAAACTTTTATCAGTAAAGAAAATTATGATAATTTTAGTTAAGTTATGAATCTTGCTTTAATACTTATAAATAAATAGAAGAGAATATTTTTTTATTTTGGTGTACGCTGTTTATAATAAATTATTAGTTAAATAACTGATAACATTGTTGGCTAAAATTTCTCTTGTTGATTGACTCACAGAAGGTTCAGAGGTAGCAAAGTTTAAAATCATTTGCTGTTTAAAAGAAGTTACAGCTACTAATATAGTATTAGCAAGAATTGTACAAGAAGGAATAAAACTAATTTCATCTAACTTAAATTTTCCATAATTATCATTAATTTCTACCCGACCAATATTACTTACATCAACTGTATTGGCAATTTTTTCAGGATTAGCAACTATTTGTTCAAAATATTCAAAAACCTTTTCAAATATTTGAAGATTAATGAAAAATTCTTGATTATTCAGTTTTTCATTCGTTTGTTGCATTACTTCCTTAGCTAAATCCCAAAAATTATGTTCATCACTGATATTATGTAATAATAATAAATTAGAAGCAAAAAGACCTAATTTTTCAGGTTCGATTTCTGGATTTAACCGCTTTCTAACATCAATTCCAATACGGCAACAAGCTTTAATTTTATGTTTTTTATTCTTTCTAATATGATTGGTGACAGTTTTTAACATTGCAGCACATATAGCACCTTGAACACTGACTTGATTTTGACGACAATTCTTAATTATGTTTTCAGCTACTTCAGGAGATATTACTCTTTGAGTAATACCACATTTAAAATTGACAATATCTTCTTTTTTTTCTGATTCTAAAGTTTGATGTTTGTTAAAAGTATTTCGGAAAATTTCCTTTAAAATTGCTATATTCTTTTGAATACTCCCTTGAATAGTAAAATATTTTTTGGGCATAAATTTTTCAACATATATTAAATCATCTGATGAAAAATCATTTTTATTTGTGTAAGTTCTAGGTTGTTGATTTTGAATATTTTGGCATAGTATAAATAATTTTTCATGCAACACCATACAAGATTTAGCATCTGTAATAGCATGATGAGTCTTGGTAATTAAATAGTTAATATTTTCACTATTATTGTTGCAAAATACAATCGTTTTAATCAAATATTTAGAACTATCAATAGTTTGATTTAACTCTTTTTCAACAGCATCTTGTAAATCAAATTCTGTTTGTTTAATAACTTGCAAAGGGATTTTTGCCGTTGATTCTGTTGTCAAATATAAATCCCGATCATGTTTGGCTATTCTACATTGGAGAAAAGGCATTTGTTCTTGTAATTCATCTAAAGCTTGTCTTATAACTTTAGTACTTAAAATACCTGAAATTTTACTTATTACAACTATATTTGAAGTGCCACCATGAAGATTTAGAATCTCCATACTTTTCTCAATATTAGTTAATTTTCTACTTATGACATTCATAGTATTTTATATTTTTATATTAGTTTTTATAAATTAGGACTAACTTAAAATCATAAAATTACATCAATGTAATTCACAATTACCCGCTTTGAGTCGCTTTATAATTAACTTGCTAACTCGACGTGAGTAATGGAATTGACCTGACTTTCACGAGATGTTGAAAAGTCAGATCGGGTGGGAGCAACGCGATTTTGTGAGCTTTATGAGCAACGCCAAGCAAAGGGAGAATCGGTCAATCAGAGTGAAAAATGCCTGTATTTCTTATATAGTATGCTTTTCACTATTGCATATTAATAGTTTTCGATTGGATTTACTCCCCCTGCTCCCCTGCTTCCCCTGCTCCCCCTGCTCACCTAAATGCGTATATTTCACTTTTTCGCGTTGCTCCCGATCGGTTTCAGTGTGAGCCTTATTCCTGTTTCGAGTAAAATTTAGCAGCCCAGTTCCGGAGTGGTTTAATTGGACCATCACCTTGACATAGGAGAGGATGAGTATGGTACAGTTTCTTTTCCCAAAGATCAATATCTTCTTCTATGACTGCTTTGAAGCGTCTTAGATTAGACTTTACTAAAAGATTGGTGACAAAACGATTTATAAAAGGTTTCATGCTAAAAAGGACAGTCAATTCAATATGTTCATCGTCTATAGGCGTACAAGTGTGTAGCATGAATAGGTTGTATTCCACTGGCTTTGTCAAACCACGTAATGTTCCAAAACCCATAGCGTAAAAGTCAAAAGTCCCAGTAGCTTGTAGCTCTTCACCAAATATTTTGATGGACAAAAATTGAAGGTGTGAATAAGTGAATGGAATCTTGACAAATGCCCTGAAAATCGTGTCTCCCGGCTTAAAATCCTCAACTTCACCTGCACCACCATACTGATGGTGAACATGTGCAAAATGAGCACTATCTACCAAATTTTCCGGTATCTCTTGAACGTGTGTACGAATTTTCCATTGATAAACCAAGCTCAATGGTACCCATTCTTCGGAATAACATTCCGGAAATTTTGGTATTTCCCAATGGGGTGCTTCTTTGTCAGCATGATGATACACCCAAATCATGCCATTAATCTCACGGACTGGCCAGGCTTGTATTTGTGCGTTGGGAGGAATCTTACTACTGTAGGGGATTTCACTACACTGACCATTACCGTCATAGCACCAACCATGAAATGGACATTGGATGGTTTCTCCTTTCACTTTTCCCCCATAACCTAGGTGTGCCCCTATATGAGGACAGTAAGCATCAAATACATGCGCTTTTCCCTCTTCAGTACGGAAGAGCACAAGGTCTTTGCCAAAGTAGTAGATTGGTTTTACTTCTCCAGGGTGTATTTCATCACTGCCGGCGACCCGAAACCAGCCATTGGGGAAAGGACTAAATGGAAAACGGTATTTTGTAATAGTTTCAGACTGTAACATTGAATCTTCTTGAGTATTATTTTTCAT
>CAKZYM010000562.1 GCA_937884685.1 uncultured Calothrix sp. | reverse complement strand
CTGCGCTTAATCACCCTCACTCTGGCTATGGTGGGGCTACTCAAACAAAGCCTACATGCGTAGGCTAAATTAGGCGCATCTTTAGAAGGAAATGGTATTAGCTAATCAGAATACAAATAGCTAATATAAACACAAATTTAGCTGTTTAATTAAGCTTATTCATAATGAACAACAGCATCTCTGAATAGACCTTCAGACTATGCTGATTAAATTTCAAGTTTAGATACAATTGCAATAATAAATCACACTGAAGATACTATTTAGCAGGTAGACAATATAGATAACCTAGATAAAGCAAATAAAACAACTATGTTTGCTTCGATTTTGATATACAAATTATTTTGAATCATGATGGGTTTGATACAATTCGCCATCAGATAATAATAAAGATTTTGTAAAGTTAATGGCTCTTTAAATATAGGAGTTAAATATTTAAGATATCAACTATCAGTAGGTAAGTAATGATAGAATATATGTTTAAATTTGGAAATCAAATGAACAAGAATGAAGAATAGGGAGTAGTTAATAAGTTAAATCAAGTTAAATCCAATTAAACATAAAAATATTTGAAGTTGTATATTCTAGAATCTTGCAGCAGTGACATAAATTTAGTTGATTTAGGCATGAATACAAAATAGTTTGTTATCCAGAAAATAAAAATAACATCCCAATTATAAAAAAAATTTTGGGATGTCCTGCAAATATAAATTCGGTTTCTGAAGTAATTTCTGCTATATTCTTTTCGCAACAGTACAAACTAACTTCTCAAAGCTCTAACGAATCGCTGCAAACCTTTAAATATAGTCTTCCTGCTTGCGACCACAGGTTCGCCCTCAGCTTGTGGTTGTTCGCCGGATATAATCATATCTAATTCATCACCAGAAGGCTTTTTGGGTAATTCAGCAGCTTTTTCATAATCACCATTTTTTTCTACCCAAACTTCCCATAACCCAGGGTAACAACGAAATACCGCAGCTTCTTCAAATATCGGACGTAAATAATAACAAGATTCAATGGTATTTATAAATTGCTGGCGAGTTTGTCGCGCTGCATAACCGATACCAACTACACCCGAATCTTCTAAACGAGGAGCAAACATCACAAAAGGACGCTGTTCCCCGATTATTTCGCATACCTTCTTTAACTGGGGAATTTCCACCGAACTAGGTTCAACAAATAGAAACATTTCATCTTCCGGTTGAACTTTTGACTCAATCGAAGCCATTCGACCGGTACCAATATCCACAAGTTGGAAAGGTACACCATCCCAATCGCGACGAGCAAGAGCAGCGCTACCAGCATCAGCGAAAAAAACCTTTAATTTATCCCCGTATTCTTCAAAAGCTGGTACAAACTGTTGTGCTGCTGGTAATGCTTTTAATTCCGGAAAAAGTAACTCAACTTGTAGCCGAGTATAGCCATCAGCAATAGCAGCTTGAGTTGCTTCTCGTGCTTGAACAATTGCGTCTTCTAATGTTTTTGGAAGTTCAGGCATTTTAAAAGATAATTGTTAGTGGTTAGTTGATAGTTGTTAGTGGTTAATAGTAACGTCGCAGCAGTGAAATAAGTGAAATCCATTTAATCCGTGATACTTAGTTCGCAGCAAGAGCAAAACGAATTTCGAGACGATTCATTACTTGCTTTAATACCATTGCTACCCAGTCAACGTCTGCTTGCGTTGTGTAACGTCCCAAAGTAATACGAATACCTCCCATTGCAGCGGTTGGAGAATAACCCATTGCACTTAATACTGGGCTAGGAATTAGTTTACCACTATGGCAAGCTGAACCAGCACTAATACCTATTCCTGCTAAGTTCAATTGACGAACGATGGTTTTTCCACTAATTTTTTCTCCATCAGCGTGTTCTAAGCAAAAACTTGCATGATGAGGTAAACGCTGCATTAAATCACCTGTGGGAATTAAACCTTTTACATCGGCCAACTGTGAAAAAAGTCTATCGCGTAATTCAATTAAGCGGGGTGTTTCGATTGGTAATTCTTGGGCTGCTAGTTCCGCAGCGACTCCAAATCCGGCAATGATTGGTACTGCTTGAGTTCCCGAACGCAATCGCATTTCTTGTCCCCCACCATAAAGTAGCGGATTTAACTGCACTCCGGGACGAACATACAATGCTCCAACACCTTGAGGTCCATATATTTTATGGCTAGAAATACTCAATAAATCTACTGGTAAGTTGCTTAAATCTATAGGCAATCTTCCAGTTGCTTGCACCGCATCTGTATGAAACAAAACTCCTGCACTGCGAGCAATTTTACCTAGTTCTTCAATCGGCTGTACGGTACCTACTTCACTTTGCCCGTAAATAATCGAAATCAAAACCGTATTGTCTTGCAAAGCTGCTTTTAAATCTAAAGGATTAACTCTACCTTTAGTATCAACATTCAAATAAGTAACTTCCCACCCGCAACTTTCAAGCAACTTTGCAGGTTCTGAAACGGCTGAATGCTCTACGCTCGAAATAATAATATGTTGGGGTTTGCTGCTGAGTCGAGAAACCCCCATAATTGCTAAATTATTCGCTTCTGTACCACCACTGGTAAAGACTATGGATTCAGCAGGTGCGTTAACCAAACTAGCAACCTGCATCCTAGCTTGTTCTAAAGTTGTTGCAGCTCGTTGACCCCACTCATGCAAGCTAGAAGGGTTTCCCCATCCTTGAGTTAATACTGCTTGCATTATGTTGATTGCTTCAGGACGAGTAGGAGTTGTAGCGCTGTAGTCTAGATAAATTTGCATAAAAATTAAGCTATGAAATACCGAACAGTTAGTGAAGTAGGTTTTGAGCTTATACAGTTAAATGTTGACAAGTTCTTTTAGATATCTTCTTTTTAAAATAATAGTGACCCCGTTTCCTATGAAGATTCTTTAAGATTTCTAAAACCTATCAAATTTAAATTATGTTTTCTAGAAAAATCATAATTTGTTAAATATAGTTATTTATTTCTCTAAAAATACTAGTAAAACTACTTAAATTAATTTCAAAGTATTTATAAAATATTCATAATCCTTTAAGATTGGAACCATGCTGTTAATGCGATTGCCAAAGCATCAGCAGCGTCATCCGGTCGAGGGATGTAATCTAGGTCAAGTTCTCGGGCTACTGCTTCTTGAACTTCAGACTTTTCCGCTTTACCATAACCAGCCAAAGCTAGTTTTACTTGGGAAGGTGCTAATTCTACGATAGGTAAATCATGTTGTCCTAACACTAATAGAATGATTCCTCTGGCTTGAGCAACTAAGATAGTATTCGACATGCGGTAAAAGAAAAATTTTTCAATCGCGACTAAATCAGGTTGAAACTGTTCTACTACAGTATGTAAATCGTCGTAAAGCGTACATAGTCTTTTCTCTATTGGAGTTTTTGCAGGAGTAGTAATAACCCCGAAATCAAGTAATTTTACTGAATCGTCGTACAAGTTAGCTTGATTTTTTTGGCATATAATTGCTCCAAAACCCAAAATTGCAAATCCTGGATCTAAGCCTAAAATTTTTCTTTGCATTTACTTTATTATTTTTTCATATAAATGTAGTGATTTCACTGAGTTTTTTAGGTAAGTTAATTACATGAGTTGAGTAAATTAGAATTAAAAATTGTAGTAATTACATTCTTAAATTTGAATGCTCTTAGTGTAAATTTTCAATTAGTTATTGTTTAGACCACTGCTTACAATTGCGATATGTCAATTGGTTTTCTCAGACAAGCCCTCAATGTCATGCAACAACAGTCGCGCCGCCGCACTCCCCATAGAGTTAATCAGTGGTTCAAATGGCTGTCTCCTGGTTTATCAGTTAAACGCTGGTTCTTAATTAGTATGGCGGGCGTAGTATTAGCCAGCTTAGGGTTAGCTATTTGGAGCGGATATACACCTATTTACTGGGCGCTGAAGTTAGTCAGACGAGCGCGCTCTATGATTACCAATACTATACCTTACTATATCAGCGGGCCAGTAGTGATGATTAGTGGCTTGTTGTTGCTAATCTGGGGACAGACCCGCACAGTAGGTTCTATTACTCAGGTTCTAAGACCGGAGAATGACCAAGAGTTAGTTGATGTACTTTTAGCTCATCGTAGATTATACAGAGGACCGAAAATCGTTGTTATCGGTGGGGGTACTGGACTTTCTACTTTATTAAGAGGACTCAAGACTTATAGCGCCAATATTACAGCTATTGTTACTGTCGCCGATGATGGTGGTTCGAGTGGAAGGTTACGTGAAGAATTTGGCGTATTACCACCAGGGGATATTCGTAACTGCTTAGCTGCTTTAGCTGATGAAGAAAAGTTATTGACAGAGTTGTTTCAATATCGTTTCAGTGCTGGTGACGGTTTAAGCGGTCACAGTTTTGGTAACTTGTTCTTGACAGCAATGAGTGAAATTACTGGGGATTTAGAACGAGGTGTTGCTGCCAGTTCTAAAGTTCTAGCTATCAGAGGTCAAGTACTGCCAGCAACTTTAAGTGATGTTCGTCTATGGGCTGAGTTAGCCGATGGTCGTCGTATTCAAGGTGAATCAAAAATTACTAAAGCTGGAGGTAAAGTTGTTAAACTAGGCTGCACTCCTGCAAACCCACCAGCCTTACCAGCTGCTATCAAAGCAATCAAAGATGCCGATTATATTATCATGGGTCCAGGTAGTCTCTACACCAGCGTGATTCCTAATCTTTTGGTACCTCAAATAGCAAGTGCGATCGCCGCATCATGCGTACCAAAAATATATGTATGTAATATCATGACACAACCGGGGGAAACTCAGGGATATACGGTTGCCAATCACATTCAATCTATTGATAAAGCTTGCGGACAAAAGCTATTTGATGCAGTTTTAGTACATAAGAAAGCTCCTTCAAGCCGCGCTCTTATCCGCTACGCTGAAGAAAATTCACATCCAGTATTTTTAGATCGTGAAGCGGTAACTATGAGCGGACGTAGAATAGTTTCAGCAAATGTTATGAGTGAAGATGAGACAGGTTGCGTGCGTCACGACCACGAGCGCTTAGCACAGGTTCTCTTTCGCTGGTATAGTGGAACCCCTAAAGGAATGCGAAAATTATACAAACTCTTTGGTAAAGAATCGGTTATTAGCTGAAGACAAATTTACAAAAAATGTTTCTTTTAATAAATAGATAGATAGAAAACTACTCGAAAATAACTTTCGGGTAGTTTTTCTTTTATAGGGTTATTTTCGCATTCTGTATGCATAAATATAGTGCTACATAAATTCTGAAGGATTCGTTTTTCCCGCAATTATTGGGAGACTTAGCAGTGCGGTCTAGGAACCTTTAAGACTACTACGAAAATGAATTTTTAAACTACAATACTTTCCCATCAACATATAAAAATTAAAAAATGAAAATCTTTCTTAAAGACGCACTTGCAACTCAAAACTTAGGTATTACTCTAGGTCAAACCCTCAAAGCTAATACTGTAATTCTACTAGAAGGCGATTTAGGAGCGGGCAAAACAACTTTAGTGCAAGGTTTGGGTGAAGGTTTGGGCATTAATGAACCAATTGTTAGTCCTACGTTCACCATTATTAATGAATACAATAGGGCACGACTACCTCTTTACCATTTGGATTTATATCGTTTAGAAACTGCGGAAATAGTAGGGTTAAACCTCGATACTTACTGGGAAGGTGTAGAAGTTGAGCCAGGAATAGTAGCTATCGAATGGGCACAGCGTCTGCCTTATAAGCCAGATGCCTATCTCACAATAAATTTAGCTAACGACAACAAGAGTCAAGACCTTGAGGAGGTTAACTCTGCTGGACGTACTGCACAAATTATTCCATTTAATTTCAGTCTTGATGAGAAAATTCTGGCTTTAAGCGAAGAGCCGAATTGCTAATAGTGATTACCTTCAAATTGGAGCAGCGCTCGGACATTCGGATATAAGGATGGCAAATAGTTTCAGCAACTCTTTATTACCTGTTTTATCTACCACTTCCTCTTTCATCACAAAAATTGCAGCACATTGTAATCCTAATTACCTTATTTTCTGCTAAATAGTTTACAAAATCGAAAGACATATTGATTTTTCAAGGATTGATTTTATACTACTTAAGACAATTGAGTCAGTATCATGCCAAACCAAGCCAAACTTAACAAGGGAGCTTGATACCCTAATCTACTGAGAAAGTATCTAATAACCTAATTTTTTTCAGTATTTTACCGAGACAATACTTCTGAAAGTTGCTTTTTTAATAATATTTACGTCATCCCTAACAACTATTCCCTGTAAAATTGTGTTTAGTTTGACACGTTTATTGTTGATATGCCTGAGTGATTGCTCGTAAGGGAAAATGCTAATGTTTTAGGGTAAATAAATAAATATTAGATTAAATAAGCGTTTTATAAGTAAGTAGTTTTGCATACTTTAAGCAATTGCGATATCCATATTTTTTTAGTTTGTCAAATGCAGTAAATACTTAAAATATATATTTATTATTACGAGTGAATAAAATGAGCGCAGAATATTTACTTAGAAGTAAATATGGAAAATTAACAAAATATGAGTATAAATAACGACTAATTATTTTCAAAGCCAATTCTGTTACCTCGAAAATATACTCTTAGTACCTGTAGATGACTTCAAATTTTTTAATTAGTGCCCTTCAAAAGATATTTGCTTAACATTCCGATAAATATTTGCAGACAAATAAAGCGCTTGGTTGAGTAACAAGCGCTTCGTTCGCGATAAAAAGCTGAAATAGTATTTAGGTGTTAGCGCTCAAAAATTAAAGCTTTACCTCTAGTTTCAGTATTTAACTCACCTTGATGATACGCAATTTCACCACCAACAATGGTTGTTACAGGCCATCCTGTAAGATTCCATCCCTCAAAAGGACTCCAACCGCATTTAGTCGCGAGTTGTTCTTTTTGCACTTTTTTATGGGAGTTCAAATCTACAAGCACCAAATCCGCATCGTAACCAGGAGCAATTGCTCCTTTATTAGGAATAGAATAAGCAGAAGCAACAGCAGTTGACATCCAATTAACAACTTGAGCAACGGTACAACGTCCTTGGGCTGCGGCAGTTAACATTAAAGGTAAGGAAGTTTCTACTCCGGGCATTCCGGAAGGACTTTTTGGATAATCTTGCTTTTTCTCTTCCAAGGTATGAGGCGCGTGATCTGTAGCGATAAAATCGATTACCCCATCTAGCAAAGCTTGCCAAAGTACTTCATTATCATGAGATGTTCGCAAAGGAGGATTCATCTGCGCGAAACTGCCTATTTCCTCATAAGCAGTAGTATTTAAGAGTAAATGTTGGGGTGTTACTTCACAGGTCACCCAACTTGGTTTCTCTTGGCGCATTAAATTTGCTTCCTCTGCTGTTGACATATGAAGAATATGTAGCCTGCGACGATATTTTTTAGAAAGTTTTAATGCCCGTTGAGTTGCTATCAATGCTGTTTGCGAGTCTTGTATCTGGGAGTGAATCGCGACATCGTGAATATTTGCAAATTCTTCTCTACGTTGTCTTAACCTGGTCTGGTCTTCAGCATGAACTGCAATTAAAATTTCCCCGTTAGCAAATATTGGTTCTAATATTTCTTGAGGGTCTACTAACAAAGGTCCGTGCATCGACCCCATAAAAATCTTTATTCCACAAGTGGGGTTAGCATGTAATAATTCAGACAAATTATCTGAAGTTGCTCCAATAAAAAAGCCATAATTAACTAGACATTTACTAGCAGCACGCTGTAACTTATCATTCAAAGTTTCTTGAGTGATGGTCAAAGGACGGGTGTTAGGCATTTCTAAAAATGAAGTGACTCCCCCCTTTGCACAGGCACAAGAAGCAGTAAATAAGTCTTCCTTGTGTTCTAGCCCTGGTTCCCGAAAATGTACTTGTGGGTCGATGACTCCTGGCAACAAAGTTAACCCATCAGCGTCAATAGAACGGGTAACTGTTTCCTCTATCTCTGATGGTGAGACTTTTATAATTTGACCATCGCGCGTCAGCACATCCCCAACAATAAATTCACCCGAAGGCAAAATAATTCTCGCACGGCGGATTAGTAAACTAGGAGATGACATGAATATACACCCGGCTTAAATAACAGTAAATTTGATATGCAGCTATCCTTATTGAAGTTAAACTTATGGAATGCTTAAAGTAATGACACTTTATGTGATTAAAAACGAAGTAATGTTTAATTCAATTACAAATAACTGCCTCAAGGATTCCCATTCAAATTTTTTCAGGAGGAAAAATCTTCACTGGGTGCCCGTCAACATGACAACATAACTCTTAACAGCATATTTGTACAGTTAAGATAAATAAATAAAGTCTCCTAGCACTCTTGTCTATTTTTGGAGCATACTAAACCGTTTCCACTTAAGTAATTACATGCAAAATCCAGTGTCTGACCGCCACGACCACCAACAACCCGACAATTCCTGGTTTTTTGAATTAGGTAAAACAATCGGATTAAGCATCGTGCTTGCTCTTTCGATTCGCACTTTTGTTGCTGAAGCTCGTTGGATTCCTTCTGGCTCGATGGAACCCACTTTGCACGGTACTCCAAATCAGTGGAAGGCAGACAAAATAATCGTTGACAAGTTAAGTTATAAATTTTCTATTCCTCAACGAGGGGATATTGTAGTATTTTCTCCTACGGAAGAGCTACAAAGAGAGCAATTCCAAGATGCCTTTATTAAGCGCATAATCGCCTTACCTGAAGACAAGGTAGAGCTAAGAGGTGGCAAAGTATACATAAACGATGAGCCACTACAGGAGAAAAATTACCTTGGTAGCTTACAAAAAACATCGATTGAAGTTTGTAATTCAGCAGCTACACAGCCATTTCTATCTAAAGCCCAGACTATTCCATCTGGTTCTTATTTAGTTTTAGGAGACAACCGTGGTAGTAGCTATGATAGTCGTTGTTGGGGTGTTGTTCCTCGTGAAAACATTATCGGTAAAGCTGTACTTCGTTTTTGGCCTCTTAACAAAGTAGGAGGAATTGATAAAAATCCCCTTTATACTAACCAAGAAGCATCGCAAGATAAAATTGAATCTAAGTAAATAACTATATAAATATGATTGCTGTCTTTGTTTACGCAATTTTTTGCATTAAGGACAGCTAATTTTTATTTTTTTATTAAGAAATTAAGATTTCTTCAGATTTCTATTTTGGAGAATCGGTATTTTGCTCTCTTCATCAAATTACTTTATAGATTCATATAGATAAATCCTATTTTTTCTATAAGAAACAATTAGTATAGCGTTCCTACAGCAACTGAGGTATACCTTGACCTCACCCCGATAAAGCTGTGCTTCATCTCCCCTATCCTTAACAAAAAGAGGGTTTGGGGGTGAGGTTTTTAGAGATACCGAGTGGAGATTGGGAAACGCTATATTTATTTTTTCTGCAATTAAACGCAAAAAATAGACCTGTCAGCAATTATGCTATGCAGAGCTTGATTTTTGAGTCTCAAGTTCCTATCTCTAAACTGGATTGACAGTTTTCTTTAATCCCAAAATATAGATATCAAACTCAAGAAGCATCAGTGATAAAAAGTTGTGAGAAAAAAATCGTTTCAACTTTTAAATAAAATAAATATTTGACCTAAGCATTTGTTAACAAATCTTAAGCAATGCAGGCGATATTAATTTAGCGCTATTTGTAGTTTAATATACATAATAGATTATACGAGTTTGGATAGGATTATACAGCAAAACACCCTGTATATAACTATACTAAGATACTAAATGTGTTTAAATTCATTGCTTTTAAGGCTTTAAGAGTAGTTTGTTTTTTGGTAGTAAATAGTGTGTGGGTTATTTGGAGTAAAACTAGTGAATGATAATTTTTTTAGTAAGATGCCATCTTGTAGAAGTATAAAAGATGGTGTGATTGCAAGATGTAGGAAAATCTCCTGGTTCAAAATTTCAACAAGTCAATGATGGTTAAAAAATCAGGAATTTAGCCTTTAATTATAGCTTGGGTAAATGATGAAATCGATGAGAATAAATACAGGTAATTACTTATCAAACTCTGATGAGCAGGATATTTTAATTATTGATGATACAGCGGATAATCTGCGGATTTTATCATCAATATTAACTAGAGTTGGATATAAAGTTCGTAAAGCATTGAATTGGCAAATGGCTTTTACTGCTTGTCAAACTCAATTACCAGACTTAATATTACTTGATATTATGATGCCGGAGATAGATGGATATGAAGTTTGCGAGCGTTTTAAAGCTAATAAAATAACTGCTGAGATACCAATTATTTTTATAAGTGCATTAGACGATATTTTTGATAAAGTCAGAGCTTTTCAAGTCGGAGGAGTCGATTACATTACTAAACCGTTTGAATTTGCAGAAGTTTTAATAAGAGTGCAAAATCACCTTCAATTAAGAAACGCCCAATTAGAAATATTAAAGCTAAATAATCAGCTTGAGGAAAGAGTAAAGCAGCGTACAATAGAACTTGAGAATACCTTAGAAAAGTTAAAAATAGAAGTTCATTCTCGCCAGGAATTACAAAGTAAACTACTTGAAAGTGCTTTGCGTGATGCTTTAACTGGTTTACCTAATAGAGTATTTTTTATCAATCGATTAGAACAAGCATTAAATCGAGCTAAACTTGAATCTGATTATCACTTTGCTGTGCTTTTTCTTGATTGCGATCGCTTCAAAATTATTAATGATTCTTTGGGACATTTAGTAGGAGATGAATTACTAGTAGCGATAGCCAAACGCTTGCAAAATACTATTACACCATTTGACACTTTGGCGCGATTGGGCGGCGATGAATTTGGTATTCTTTTAGAGAACATTTCAAATATTGAAATGGTAACTACTATCGCAGAACGTATCCTAAATTCTCTAAGTCAACATTTTAATGTATCTAGAAATCAAGTATTTGTTAATGTAAGTATAGGCATAAATTGGGGTAGTGTAAATTACGAAAAGCCTGAGTATTTGCTTAGAGATGCTGATACAGCTATGTATGGCGCAAAAGCATTAGGAAGAGGAAGATTCCACATTTTTGACCCGGAGATGCATAGGGAAGCTATCCAAATTTTGGAGTTGGAAAATGACCTTAGAAGAGCAATAAACAAGCAAGAATTAATTGTTTACTATCAGCCCATAATATCTCTAAATTCAGGTTCAATTATTGGACTTGAAGCCCTTGTTCGTTGGCAACATCCTACCAAAGGTCTAATTTTGCCAACAGAATTTATTTCTATGGCTGAAGAAACAGGTTTAATTCATGCTATTGATACCTGGGTCTTAAAATCAGCCTGCAACCAACTACGCATTTGGCAAAATCATCCAGCAGTTCCAAAACCTTTGCACATTAGTGTCAATTTAAGTGCAAAATTATTTTTGCAAACAAACTTTCTGGCTCAAATTGACCAAATTATTTATGAAACTAAAGTCAATCCTGCTTTTCTAGAACTAGAGATTACAGAAAGTGTAATTATGGAAGACAGTGTAGATATGAAAACAACCCTTCAAGAACTCAGAGAAAGAAATATTAGGTTAAGTATGGATGACTTTGGTACGGGTTATTCTTCTTTAAGTTATTTACATAGTTTTCCTTTGAATACTCTTAAAATTGATAAATCATTTTTGAATTTAATGCAGAACAACCGTGAAAATATGGGCTTGGTTCCAGCAATGATTGGTATAGCTCATTCAATGGGAATGAGAGCGATTGCTGAAGGTGTAGAAACTTCTGAGCAATTATCCCAAATTAGAGACTTAAAATGTAATTTTGCTCAAGGAAATTTATTTTCTAGACCGATGGAAGCACAGCGAATGTTAGATTTGATGCTTACATCACCTCAATGGTGAATAGTCTCATAGGAAATATAAAGCTGGTTGATCTACACTCTGATATTAAATAATTGTCTCTAAAGTTAAACATTGTTATATAAGATACTCTTAAAAAGGTTAATATGGGATTATTATTTTTTATAGTCAATATGCTAAATTTGGCTATTTAGTTTATAAAAATAGATTGACTGTAAACTCTAAAGTGAAAAAGGGCAAGTAGTTGAATGAGATTTAATCAATGTATTAGTTGGGGATATTACAGTATTTTAAAAGATTTAGATTCAATAGCTGTTTATGCTTTATAAAATAATTAGGTACTATATATTTGATGTATTAATGAGATGAATTTATAAAAAAAAGAAGTAACTGGTATTAATTGAAAATACATTTATTCAGTATTTTTTATACTTATATACGATTTTTTAATAGCTATAAAGCTATTTAGAAAAAGATAAGCAAACTTCGTAAACAGACTAGCTCTTAGTATTACCTTTTTTTATATTATTCGCCTGTATCTTCTCAGTAAATTTAAATAAATCATCAAATTAGATATTACCAAGCCCAATCAAATAATTATAGAAAATCAATCCATATAAAATCAAGTAAGTAGATAATTAATTAATCAAAAAAATGCTTATTATTTCATTCATAAATCAAATATACTAGCTGATAGTAGCAGCTTGTTTTACATTTATTTAGTTTAATTAGCAATCAATTTTATTGATAAAAAATGGTTTATTTTACGTCCTTTTAGGCAAGAAATGTATTCTAATAAAAATTATAAGTCCAATATATTAGTAGTAGATGATACTCCCGATAACTTGCGGCTTTTATCGGCAATGCTAACAACACAAGGTTACGAAGTTCGCAAAGCTTTAAACGGTAAGATAGCATTAAATGCCTGTAAGGTTATTTTGCCAGATTTAATTTTGCTCGATATAAATATGCCAGAAATGGACGGCTATGAAGTTTGTAAACAACTAAAAGCTGACGAAAAAACTAGTGGGGTTCCAGTAATATTTATCAGCGCACTTGATGATGTAGTAGATAAAGTTAGGGCTTTTGATGTAGGGGGTTCGGACTATATAAGCAAACCGTTTTATGCCGCAGAAGTAATATCAAGAATAGAAAATCAAATAAATTTACGTTCTTTACAGATTACACTCAATAAAAAAAATACTTTATTGCAGGAAACCTTAGACAATTTGCAAGTAGCCCAAGTGCAGCAAATCCAAAATGAAAAAATGGTTGCTTTAGGACATTTAGTCGCAGGTATCGCTCATGAAGTAAATAATCCAGTTAGCTTTATCTACGGAAATTTGGAATACGTTAACGAGTATTTAAGGAATTTAGTTAATTTAGTTGAAACTTATCAGCAAGAATATCCACATCCTAACGAGAATATAAAAAAAATAAAAGAAGAGATAGACCTAGATTTTTTAATTAATGATTCGGAATTATTAATGGATGCAATGCATAGAGGAGCAGAGCGTATCCGTTCAATTGTAGTTGCACTACAAAACTTCTCTCGACATGATGAAGCTTCTTACAAGCAAGTTAATATTCATCAAGGTATAGAAAGTACTTTGTTAATGTTACAGCACCGATTTAGAAAAACTGATTATCGCGATGGAATTGCAATCATTAAAGAATACGATGATTTACCCCGCATAGCATGTTTTCCTAGCGAACTTAATCAAGTGTTTATGCATTTACTAAATAATGCTGTTGACGCTTTAAACGAAGAAGCAGAGAATTTTCAAGCGAAAAACAAAGCAGCGGATTTTAATCATACTCATACTATTTCTATTAGTACGGAGGTTATGGAGTGCGGAAGCATTGCAAGAATCTCAATAGCAGATAATGGAATAGGAATACCAGAAAAAATTCGTAGATGCATATTCGACCCTTTCTTTACCACAAAACCTGTAGGGAAAGGTCGTGGACTTGGGTTATCCATTTGCTATCAAATCATAGTACAAAAGCATTTGGGTAAGCTTATTTGTAATTCTTCTCCAGGAAAAGGAACAGAATTTATTATTGAACTTCCAACCCAACAAAATCTCGCGAAACAAGAAAAACATTAAATTGAGCATAATCGTCATCTATTTTTTCTGTCACGTAGCATAATAGAAGTGTGACTGATTTGTTTAACCCCCTACTATCGCTAAAAGAAGGTCGCTGGTTCAAGCTGATTTGTGGAGCCAGCTTCCAACATCTGCCTGCGGTTAGAAGTTTAACATTAGCTTATACCCTAGCTGGGGCTGACTGCATAGATGTAGCTGCCGACCCGGCTGTAATTGTTGCAGCCCAAGCGGGATTACAAGCTGCTGAAATTCTTGGTGCTGCTGCTCGCAAACGAGGCTTTCTTTATCAAGGAAGACCTTTATTGATGGTTAGCTTAAACGATGGCGAAGACCCCCATTTCCGTAAAGCAGAATTTGATTCTACTCAATGTCCACCTGAATGTTCTCGACCATGCGAGGGTATCTGTCCCGCACAAGCTATTACATTTAATAGTATAAAATACAACAAAGCAGGCGTTTTGTCTGAAAAGTGTTATGGCTGCGGTCGTTGCCTTCCAGTATGTCCGTATGATAATATAGAAGCGGTATCTTATGCAACAGATAATGGAGCAATCGCACCTTTGATACTGAAATCTGGAGTGGATGCTGTAGAAATTCATACAACTGTTGGGCGTTTGGCAGAGTTTAAACGATTGTGGCAGACGATTTCGCCTTACGTCGAACATTTGAAGTTAGTAGCCATCAGTTGTCCGGATGGCAAAGAGGTGATTGATTATCTACATAGTTTGTACGATGCAATCTCCCCGCTTCACTGCGTGAATATATGGCAAACCGACGGCAGGTCAATGAGCGGTGACATTGGTTCGGGGACTACATTAGCTGCTGTAAAATTCGGTTCCAAAGTATTAAGAGCAAATTTACCAGGATATGTGCAGTTGGCTGGTGGTACAAATAGTTACACCGTGCCGAAATCAAAGGCAATGGGATTGTTGAAGGAATTAACAACACAAACAAGTGTAAAGATGAGAGAGAATGGTCTTGTCTCTTTTACATCACGTTCAAGTTCCGGTAAATCCATTGCTGGTGTAGCTTATGGTAGCTACGCTCGAAAATTGCTCTTACCAGTTTTGGAACAATTAGAACCAAAGGAGGTGATAAGAGAACATGTTGGAGTAGCTGCGAAACTCGAAGAAAAACCAGCACTGCTTTGGCAAGCTGTATCCCTTGCAAATGAGTTAGTTTCCCAACTCAAGTATTAAGAGCATCAATAGACAAGCCTTGGCTTGTCCCCTATCTCTAAAAACGTCACCATAAAAAGTATGACGATTACAGACGACCTCCGAAAATTATTAGCCATATTGCCCCAAGATTTGCGGCAGATGCTTGAACAGCATCCTCAAAGAGATAGTTTAGTAGAAGTGGTCTTGGATCTGGGTCGTTGCCCGGAAGCACGATTCCCTTCTGGAGCCGAATATCTAAGCGAAACGCCCATTACTCAGCAACAAATAGACGATTGTATTGTACGAGTAGGGACTTTCGGCGGAGATAATCGCGCAGGAATAGAGCAAACTTTACACCGGATTAGCGCAATTCGCAACCGCACCGGCAAAATTATCGGCTTAACCTGCCGTGTCGGACGTGCGATTCATGGCACAATTTCCATGATTCGTGATTTGGTAGAAAACGGTCAATCAATTCTAATGCTTGGTCGTCCCGGTGTGGGAAAAACTACTGTTTTAAGAGAAATTGCCCGTGTTTTAGCGGATGAGCTTGATAAACGGGTAGTAATTATTGACACGTCAAATGAGATTGCTGGAGATGGTGATGTTCCCCATCGAGCGATTGGTAAAGCAAGACGAATGCAGGTTGCTCATCCAGACCAACAACATCAAGTAATGATTGAGGCAGTGGAAAACCATATGCCGGAGGTGATTGTTATTGATGAAATTGGTACGGAGTTAGAAGCTTTAGCATCTCGTACCATTGCCGAGCGCGGCGTACAATTAATTGGTACGGCACACGGTAATCAAATAGAAAACTTAATAAAAAATCCCACCCTTTCTGATTTGGTGGGTGGTATACAGGCTGTGACTTTGGGAGATGATGAAGCCAGAAGGCGAGGTTCTCAAAAAACAGTTTTAGAGCGCAAAGCACCTCCTACCTTTGAAATTGCTGTTGAAATGCAAGAAAGACAGCGTTGGGTAGTTCATGAAAGCGTTGCTGACACTATAGATAATCTTTTGAGAGGAAGACAGCCGAGTCCGCAAGTGAGAACCATAGATGATAACGGCAAAGTGGCGATTGCTCGTCAGTTAACCGCTATTAACGGTGGAGCTTCACAAACTGCATTAGGAGAAGATACTTTTCGCGGACGAGGCTCTAGCAAATCCAAGGGTTGGAGAGCATCCGGGCAAATGCGTCCTTTAGTACCGCTAAATGCCGAATATCAAAATGGAAATGGTTCCGGACGCAGCGAATTTGACCGTTTATTAGATCAATCTTTCAATAACTCTAACGGTTTTGAGAGTAATAGCCATAAAGACTCCGGTCCGAATGGTGAAGATTTACCCTTACATATCTACCCATACGGCGTGAGTCGCAGTCAACTAGACCAGGTAGTTGGAGTTCTTCATTTACCAGTAGTGTTAACAAAAGATATTGACAGTGCAGATGCAATTTTAGCTTTGCGATCGCACGTCAAAAATCATGCGAAGTTGCGACAAATGGCGAAAGCTCGTCAAGTGCCAATACACATGATTAAGTCAAGCACCATTCCTCAAATTACTCGCGGTTTGCGTCGGTTGTTAAATATCGACGAGCCGGAAGTAGCTGACGAGCGTGAATTACAATTATTTCTCCACAACGGCAGCGATGATGAAATTGACGCTTTAGAAGAAGCTAGACTTGCAGTTGAACAAATAGTAATTCCTAAAGGGCAGCCAGTAGAATTACTACCGCGTTCTTCACAAGTGCGAAAAATGCAGCATGAACTGGTCGAACATTATCGACTCAAATCCAATAGCTTTGGGGAAGAACCAAATCGGAGACTAAGAATTTTCCCTGCTTAACTTTTCCCTATCTCTATTTATTTAAAAGCGTGCATCATAACAAACCCCTTCTTCTTTCTATGGAGAGGGGGATTACAATTATGATTATTGATTACAAACAAGAATACTATTATAGCATTAATTTAAGGAAAAGTTAATTGCTGGTTAGTTATTGTTTGCTTTTCGGTTAATTTTTAGATTATTTATTTAATTGGGAGTTTACGAATACGTATATTATTGTCTTCTATAGTGACAGCAGCACCTTGAGTAAGAATTTCTTCTATTTGAGGTAAAGCTTGAAGAATCTTTGCGGTTACGACTTCTGGGTCTGTAAACGACAATCTTAGAGTTATTAAACTTGGCTGATTGTAGCCACCCACAGCTAACAACATAGAAAAATCTAAGTCTTGGCTTACAATTACTCGCTCCTCTTCACGAGCAAATTCTAGTATTTGTAAATCCGACGCTGTAGCCGGTAAAATTTCTACGACTCGAATTACATTCCATCCTTTTAACTGTAAATCGCTGACAGTTACTGGAGAAATATTCATATCGGCTAGCAGCTTGATATTAGTCACCCTACACCTTTAAGCTGTTGGAATAATTTGAATTTGTTCGGAAACGACCCAAGCAGCATATTTAAGAGCTTGGTTTACATCTTCAGCTTCTAATTCTGGATAAGCTTTTAGTACATCTTCTATAGAATTACCACCTGCAAGCATTTTGAGAATAACGCTAACGGTAATTCGCATACCTCTTATTGTTGGTTGACCTAAACAAACATGAGCATTAACGGTAATCCGATTAAGGTTTTCCATGTTTTAACTATGTAATCGGCTTGTAGCCTCCATTATAGTAGTCGGTGGAAGTTATTAAAGGAGTTGCTATAAATGGGTGGAGAACCTTGGCATTATTTTGTTCCTTACGAGGAAGATATTAACTTTACATTACAAAAGCTACGGGAACGAGAATTTAAAGCTGGTCGTTATTATGGAAGCGAAGACCAGCCAGAAACTATTGAAGAAGCATTATCAAATCGAGAAGAAGTTGGAACAGCATCAATTTTAGATATAGAAAAAGTTGGAGACAGACCCAATATATTAACCGTTTGTCCGCTTTCTCAAGACGATTTATTCAATTTATTTGGTACAGATAAACCAAATATGGAAATGGTACGTTCTATTTTAGTTGCAGAATATTATCCAGATTTACTAGACGAAGGTATTTTGGAAGAATATCCCGGAGGAGAAGAATTTTGGGAAAGTATCGGAAGAGGTGAAGGTCGATATATTCTTATTTATGATGAATATGATGAGAATGAACCGTTTGAAATTTTCTTCGCTGGTTATTCTTTCGATTAAATTACTATCCTTAAAAATTCAATGCACCCCCACATCTGGTATCCCTTCACCCAAGCAAAGACATCTCCTGAACCTTTAAAAGTAAAATCCGCGAGCGGGATTTGGATAGAACTGGAAGATGGTCGCAAAATTATGGACTGTGTTTCTAGCTGGTGGGTGAATATTCACGGACATTCCCATCCCAAAATTGCCGAAGCAATCTACAATCAAGCTCAAGAATTGGAACAGGTAATTTTTGCTGGATTTACTCACGAACCAGCAGAACAACTTGCAGAAAAATTAATTCAAAAGCTTCCAGAAGGATTAAATCGAGTTTTCTATTCCGATAACGGTTCTACAGCTGTGGAAGTCGGACTGAAAATGGCTTACCAATATTGGGTAAATAAAAATCAGCAGCGTCAAAAATTTATTGCTTTTGAAGGAGCTTATCACGGAGATACTTTTGGAGCGATGTCTGTAGGTTCGCGTTCGATTTTTTCTCAAGTTTTTTCCAATATGTTGTTCGAGGTGGATTTCTTACCTTTCCCCGAAACTTATATTAATGATTCTGATGTCGAGGAAAAAGAACAACAAGTTTTAACTATATTAAAAGAAAAATTATCACAGAATCCCCAACAGTATGCTGGGATTATTATTGAGCCACTGGTACAAGGTGCTGGTGGGATGCGGATGTGTAGACCAGAATTTATACGGAACTTAAAAAAGTTAGTTGAGCAATTTGATACCTTATTGATTTTTGATGAAGTGATGACTGGGTTTGGTAGAACTGGAAATTGGTTTGGCTGTATTAAGAGTCAAGTGACCCCAGACATAATTTGTTTATCCAAAGGGATTACTGGGGGATTTTTGCCTTTATCGGTAACAATTTGTTCTGAAAAAATTTACGATACTTTTTATAGCGACGACCCGATAAAAACTTTATATCACGGACATAGTTATACAGCTAACCCTTTGGGATGTGCTGCTGGTTTGGCTTCTTTGGAATTAATGGTAGAAAATCAGCCTAAGTTTAGCAGTATGGAAGCGAAACATTTACAGCATTTTGAAATTTTACGAGGGAATCCTAAAATTGAAAAGTTGCGGGTGACGGGTACGATTGCAGCAATGAATATTGTAAATAAGCAAGAATCTGGTTATTTGAATAAAGTTGGTTTGGTGATTAGAGAAAAAGCTTTAGAAAAAGGTTTGTTGTTACGTCCTTTGGGAAATGTACTTTATATAATGGCTCCTTACTGCATTACTGATGAGGAATTATCGGCAGTTTATCAGGGAATTGATGGAATTTTGAAGGCTATTTAGATTAGAT
>CAKZYM010000561.1 GCA_937884685.1 uncultured Calothrix sp. | reverse complement strand
AATATCTACTGACTTCTAATTGAAACATCGAATATAACAAGGTAGGCTCAACCAAGTCTACCTATTTTTTTGTTCGCAATCAAATATCAATTAACAACTAACCACTAATATAACTATGACTAAATTAAACTGGAAAATTGGCTTTGAAATTGAATTACTAGCACCAAAAGGTTTAAGTAGAAAAAGTTTGGCTGAGTCGATAGCACGAGCAAATAATGGAAAAGTACGTCGGATATTTTATCCTCAATCGGAACCGAGTCATGTTCCGGGGACACCTTTATTTCATAATCTGACTTTGGGGTTTAAAGTTGTTGATAATCAAGGAAATTTAATTGCTAAATGCGTTGATGATTTAACTCTTCAAGATGATTTAGATAAATCACATCCACCACAACCGGAATGGTATCGGATTGTTAGCGATGACAACCGATTTTTGCAATTAATAACTTGTCAAGCAGATGCAGAACAAAGTAAATCTGATGTTCTTAACCCGATTGCTGATTTATTTGGAACTCATGTAGAACAAGGAGTCGAAGGAATGGTGCGAGTTGCAGATAATACCGGTAATCCCATTGCGATCGCAGCACCGTTACCAGGAGAGCGAGAGCGACCCTGTGAGATAATTTCAGCCCCTATTGATGCAAATCATCAGCAAAAAATAGAAGTTATTTTAGAAACAGCACGTCTACTTGGTTTTACTGTTCCTGTTGAAGGTGCAACTCACATACATTTTGATGCAAAACCATTATGTTCTGCAAATGTTTTCGCTAATTTAGTCAATATTTTTCATACACATGGAAGAAATTTAAAAAGATTGGTAGGAAGTAACCCTAAATGTACCCGCTTGGGAAGTTGGGATATTAACTTAATTAAATTAGTCAATGAATCCGACTTTCGAGAATTACCTTGGGAAGAAGCTAAAGCAAGAGTTGCAAAACTTGAATTAACCAAATATTGCGATTTTAATCTCAAAAATCTAATTCATCCCATCCCAGATAAATTTACCTTTGAAGCTCGTATTTTTCCTGTTTGGCTCGATTCACAACCCATCATCGAAGCAGCAGCTTTATGTGAAGCAGTTCTTCGTTATGCTATTAGTGAACCTCAAATATCGCCAAACACAACCTTAAATTGGGAATTAGAATCAATGCAGAAGTTTCTCAAAACTATTCCCATGTCAGAAGATATTCGCAGTATTTGGTTATCTCGTACTGCAAATATTGGTTAAAAACGCAGTTATTACAATTCCTATTTTTTAGCAAAAATCGATGTAGAGAATCTCTGTATTGCTACATCTGTTTAACTCTGTGGGAATAGCTATATCCCCCCAATCGAACCCTATTAAATTAAATTCAAAACCATTTTTCCCGTAAATTTCATTCGCTTCAAAAAAACGGGATTTTATCTTTTCTTTGTTAAGATGCACCGATTTTATAGATAATTTAAATATGACCACATGCACCTTAAGGAAGTTCCTTAAATTTGAGGAGACCTGGGAGACTAGATATAGAACCACCAAACTTTATCTATCAAGCATTGGAAGTTGGTTGCATTCGCTGGCTGTTAAAAACTGTTGATTGAGAATTGGAGCTTTCCATCCGACCAAATTGGTCATTCTTAAGAGGCAATTTTTCGCAAAATCCAGCACTTCAATTCAATACCAGTATTAAAGCTACGAATTTTAGAAAAAACATCAAATGGAGGATTTATGCGAGCAGTACTTATGGCTGGAGGTTCCGGGACGCGGCTCCGTCCGCTAACATGTGACTTACCTAAACCAATGGTGCCTATCCTTAATCGACCAATTGCCGAACATATTATCAATCTTCTCAAAAGGCACGACATTACAGAAATTATCGCTACCTTGCATTATCTACCGGATACAATGCGAGATTACTTCCAAGATGGTAGTGATTTTGGCGTACAGATGACTTACGCTGTAGAAGAAGACCAGCCTTTAGGTACCGCAGGTTGCGTTAAAAACATTGCTGAGCTTCTAGACGATACTTTTATCGTCATTAGTGGTGATAGTATTACTGATTTTGACCTCACAGCAGCCATAAAATATCACAAAGAAAAAAAATCCAAAGCAACTTTAATCTTGACTCGCGTTCCCAATCCAATTGAGTTTGGAGTGGTAATTACCGATGAAGAAGGAAGCATCAAACGTTTTCTAGAAAAACCTTCCACCAGCGAAATTTTCTCCGATACGGT
>CAKZYM010000560.1 GCA_937884685.1 uncultured Calothrix sp. | reverse complement strand
ATACGCACGGCAACAACTTTAACGGCAGCGGTTTTCGTGTCGTCTGCGCGGTTATGAGGTCTCTTAAGTAGCCCTTTATGTTTTATCCCTTTTACTCTTTGCTCTTTTATTCTTTACTCTTTGTGCACAAATTGAGCTTCTTAAATATTTTTAAATTTTTATAATAGTAAATCCCCAATGACACAGACAAAAGCCATCACAGATGCAATTACCACTCTCACGGATGTAGAAAACCGCTTTGGATTCGTCCGTATTGAAGACGAGCAATTTTTCTCGGAGTGGTGTGAGGAATTACCAAATCTTACCGAAACAGAAAAAGAAAACCTTAATGTCCTACGACGCAGGTATATTTATCATCGAACTGATGGGAATTTGCTAGAGGGAACGGTTATGTTATTGCTGGTTTCTCCGTTACTTGCAGCTTCTGGATTTTACGATTCTCCCTTCCGTATCAAAGCGGAAGAATCGGTTAATTTGACGGTGGATGATGGTGAAGAAATTTTGCGGGGAAGGATTGATGTGCTGGTGTTGCAAAATAGATTGTGGGTAATGGTGTTGGAATCGAAAAAGACTTCTTTGTCAGTTTTCACTGCTTTACCGCAAGCTTTGGCTTATCTAATGGCAAATCCTAATCCTAATTTACCTGTATATGGAATGGTTACGAATGGGGACGATATTTTGTTTATCAAGGTAATACAAGGAGATAAGCCGCAGTATGATTTGTCGCGGGTGTTTGCTCCATTTACTTCAGCCAAAGAGCTTTATATTGTTTTACAAATTCTGAAGAAATTTGGTCAGTTAATTGCTCCGACAAACCTTGGTTAAGATAAATGCTTTTCAACCTTTAACTCACACTGTTGAAAAATATAATTTACTGCTGCAAATAACCTATCTAAATCTTGAATTACATACAAATTTTTATTTCTCGTAAAAACTTGCGAATTCAACTTGCCAAATTGCCATATCTTACCATTAGAGACAATGCCAAATATATCGTTATCTAATTCATCATTTATTCGCTGTACTGCTATCATTTCTGCTAAACACTGACTCCAACCTTCTTCAAATTTGTCTTGTTTAGCTTCAACTGTCAAAAAATAAGGTTTATCAAAAATAATTGTAGAGAGAGGATTTCTTTGGGCTACTGTATAATCAGGTACACCTGATAAGTCTTCATCATAAGTTAATGATTGATGACTCCAAAGTGTTAATTTATCTCGGTAAGGTTTCCAAACTTCTTTTAAAACTGGATAAATAAGATTTTCACAAATAGCATCTTCTGAGTTATCAACAACTCCATCGGTAAATAATAAATCTAATTCTTCTCTAAAGGAATCTTTAACCGGAAAATCGACTTCCAGCATAAAGTTAGTTTGCAGGTATTTTATTTGAAATTTTTTCAGAACCGCAGCAATACTTTTATAACTGCTAAATGCCATTACAATTCATTTTTTGAGAATAACAAAAACAACAATCGCAATCCTAACCTTTCTTCTCCACTTTCCAAACTTGATGAGCTCTCCCCAATTCCTGACTCAAACTTTGATGAATACAACCATTAGTAGCTAAAATCCTTCCCGAATCCATTTTGAAATCGCTACTATCATAAGCCGTTACTTTACCACCAGCTTCCCGCATAATAATCACCCCAGCAGTAATATCCCAAGGTGAAAGACCTCTTTCCCAATATCCATCCAAACGACCGCAAGCAACATGAGCTAAATCCAAAGCAGCGGAACCACCTCTTCTTACTCCCTGGGTCAAATGAGTTAAATGACAAAATTCCGTATAGTTATTATCGTCAGTCTCCCTACGGTCATAAGCAAAACCAGTAACTAATAAACTTTTACTTAATTCCGCAGTTTGAGAAACATTTATCGGACTACGATTACAACTTGCTCCCAACCCTTGAGCAGCACGAAATAATTCATTACGAGAAGGGTCATAAATCACACCAACTTGCGGAACACCATTAATTAACAAACCAATAGAAACCGAAAATAATGGATATTGATGAGCGAAATTAGTTGTACCATCCAAAGGGTCAATAGCCCAAAGGTATTCTTGATTTTGATTTCCTAATTTACCAGATTCTTCAGCAAGAATAGCGTGTTCGGGGAAATGACGACGTAACGTTTCCAAAACCACAGCTTCCGAAGCTTTATCAGCTGCTGTCACCAAATCCCCAGGACGCTTCTCCGAAGTTTTATCTTCAACCTTACCCAAATAACCTTGTAAAACAGCACCAGCAGACAAAGCTGCTTCTGTTGCGATATCGAGAAAAATTTGTAAGTTCATTAGTAATTGTTAGTTGTTAATTGTTAGTGGATAGTAGATAGTTGAAAATAAATAATTCATAACTCATAACTCATAACTCCTAACTTTTTACCGAAAAACCCGACGAAATTCAGCAGGAGAAAGACGCATGGGGTCTTCGGGGTTCCAAATTCCTTCCCCCATCAGTCTAGACCAATGCTGTGCGCGTTCCAAGCGGTCATCGTATTTGTGATTTGGTGAACGAGCTGTAAATAATGCGTGACCTTCTTTGACTAATTGCTCGTTTATTAAGGTGTCATCTTTCCAAACATAAGCTACAGTTCTTCCATATTTATCTTTAGCTTCCACATCAAACTCTAATCTGACCGGTGAGGATTTATCTTCAATCAACTCTATCAACCGTTGTCTGGAAGCTTCTCCCCAAGGACGCTGACGTGTAGGAGGTGCGGTAATACCAGTCAAACGCACCTCGGAAACTAAATTAGGTTGTTCGCGAAAACCCATAACTTGTAAAGTTTGTCCGCTAACTACTCGAACAACTTTAATTTCCACCATCCCCGCTTGAAACTTGTCTTTTTCAGCTTCACACCCCAGTAATAACAAACAACAGCAGAGGATTAGGAATTTTTTTATCATTGAAATGAATCAGGTCAAAGTTTAAAGATAATAATTATAAACTCCTAACTCCGAACACTGATTAAATGGATTTCACTGATTACACGGATAATTATTGATTAACTCCGCTCCTCCTCACTGTTAACTGCTCACTGTTAACTGTTAACTGCTCACTGCTAATCGTCTTCAAGCGGTAATCCAGCACGAACTCGACCTCTAGCAAAATAACGTCCAAATTGAAGTT
>CAKZYM010000559.1 GCA_937884685.1 uncultured Calothrix sp. | reverse complement strand
ATAAATGATTGCATCAATTCTGTTGCGGCTATTTATAGTATTATTGATACTTGGTTTAATTATTACTATCGGTTTTTACTTCCGTGGAGCCTTTCGCGATCGCATCAAATATAAAGTCAAAAATCCTCTAAAACCAGATGACCCAGAGTTTCCTTTTGCTTTATCTAGCACAACCAATTCTTTTATCAGCAACGGTATAATTACTCACTTATGGAATCAAGCTAGCGCCATTCAACAGGCTCGTTTAGACGCTATTGGTATGGCACAACATACAATTAACTTTGAAACTTTCTTTATGACTCCCGGTAAAAGAGCAGATGATTTTGCTCTAGCGCTAGCCGAACGAGCTTCCGCAGGTGTGGAAGTGCGATTAATTGTAGATCATTACGGTACAAAAGATATATCCAAGCAATATTGGCAGCGTTTGCGAAAAACTGGTGTCAAAATATCTTTTTTTAATTCCTTTAATTGGAAAGCTCCTTTGGATTACGCAGGTCGTACTCACCGCAAGTTATTGTTAATCGATAACAAGTTTGGTTTAGTTGGTGGTGCGGGTATTTCCGACCTTTGGGACGGTATTGAAAAAGATGATGATACTCAGCCTTGGTTAGACGTTGAGATACGTCTCGAAGGAGAAATTATAAGAATTTTAGAAGGGGTATTTTCGCAACACTGGACTTTTGCAGACTGTACTGCAAATTTTGCTAAAGAGAAATTCCAGTCTGTCAGCGATAAAGATAAACAGCATTTAATGTTAGTGGTACCGGGAGCAAATCCTAGAATTCGTTTTTCACCAATTCAAAACTTTAAGTACAACAGTTTTATTTGTGCTAGAAAACGAATTTGGCTTGCTAGTCCTTATTTTTTACCAGATGACCATTCGATAAATTTATTAGTAGAAGCAAAACAAAATGGGGTAGACGTTCGCATTCTTACTACTAGCAAACGTAGCGACAAAAAACCGGTTTACTATGCTTCTTACGAACATTACGGGAATTTACTTGCAGGTGGTGTAGAAATCTATGAATTTCAACCGAGTATGACCCATGCAAAATTGTTATTAATTGATGACCTTTGGGCTACAACTGGTAGCGCTAATTTCGACCCTCGCAGCCTTGTTCATAATGAAGAATTAGATATTTGTAGCGCTCAACCAGAGTTAGTTAAGGGAATTAAAGATACCTTTGAAAAAGGTTTTGATCAAAGTAAGCAAATTACTTATGATGAGTGGAGAAAGCGTTCTTTAATTAAGCACCGAATATTGGGTAATGTGGTTGATTTCTTTCAGTGGCAATTGTAATAAGGGATTGGGAATTAGGTATAGCATATAATTAGTTTATATATATCCAAAAGCTAAAGGTCAATTTAATGTATTATTTAGTTTTGTTTATCTATATTTCTATAAATAGTCAGATAATTAAATAAATTTATATTTTTAGACAAGAAAAAAATTATTAATCTTGATGATTTATATTCATCAGGTTTATATTCACATTATGATTTACTTGGCTGCTTTTAACGTTTATTATTTATGTATATATTTTAATACTTTGAATTATTGTTAATGAACGCCGTAAGACAGCATATTTATAGATGGTGAATTACGGCATTAATTATTTTACGATTCTATTATCTAAGCAAGTTTAGAAAGTACTAAAGAAAACCACTGATTCTCATCAGTCCAAACTTTTTGTGTAACTAAACCTTTACTTCCTAGTAACTGTTGAATTTCATCGATATCGAATTTCCGAGAAATTTCGGTGTGGATAGTTTCACCTGCTTCAAAGTTAAGTTTCAGATTTAGAGCGCTCAATTCTGCAGTTTGAGTCTCTAAAGAACGTAAATAGGTTTCTATTTGATGTTTTGTCTCGTTGTAAAATGTCCAGTGTTCAAATTTATTGCGGTCAAAGTTACCGTCAAAACGACTATTCAAATGGTCTAAAACATTAAGATTAAAATCAGCTGTTACTCCTGCTGAATCATTGTAAGCAGCTTCCAAAATATTTTTGGGCTTTTGTAAATCTACCCCTAATAAGAAATACTCTCCTAACTGTAAACCAGCAGTGATATGAGAAAGAAAATCATCACACTGCTGAGAAGTCAAATTACCCAAACTGCTACCGATAAAACCAATCATACGGGTAGGTAATTCGCTTCTTTCCAATTCTCCTAATGCTTGTTCGTAAGTTCCCGCTAATGCATGAACTTTTAACGAGGGATAATCTACTAAAAGTTGTCTAGCAGTTGCTTCCAAAATACCCGCACTCACATCAATGGGTAAATAATGCAAAGGAAGACCGAGCTTTTGATAAGCATCTAATAAAACACGAGTTTTTGTAGAACTACCGCTACCAAGTTCAACGAATTCGCAAGCACCGGTTAGTTGAGCAATTTCTTCTGCACAATCTTGTAAAATCGCAGCTTCAGTTCTGGTGACATAATATTCTGGTAATTCACAAATCTGCTCAAATAACTCAGAACCACGGTCATCATACAGATAATGGGGAGAAAGACATTTAGGTGTCTGAGTCAAACCTTTAATTACATCGCTTCCAGCAGAATCAGCAGTCTTCGGCTTGTATTGAGGCAAATGCTGTACTTTTAACCTACTTTCAACACTTTTAGAGTAAGCAACACTGTCGCTAAGAGTTTTAGAAAATGTCATTGAATCTCCGATTTTTCTGGGTTGAGTGGTATTTTTTTTAGCAAACCTCAAACCCAACCTAGATTATCAGTAAATTGTTACCAGCGAACAGTTTTTAGTCAATAAATTGGATTTGTGAGTAGCGAGTAGCAAGTAGCAAGTAGCAATTAGCAGGTAATATAGCGGTTTTCGGTTGAGTCGAATACATTCTTGTGGGATGGACATCCCTGTCCGTCGGATTCTTAGCAATTTCATTTGTATTGCATTCAACTGAAAAGGGCTATAATTTGCAGGTAAAATACTAATTTTTCTCATTTTCTGCTCCTTAAATATAATTCTTGCTACTCGTTAATTTTCAAGCAGCACAGCGAAATCCAGCGAACATTTGACGCAAGTTCGGATAATACCAGTTACGTAAGCTACAACGTAATACCCAGGGACGAGTTGCCCAACTTCCACCTTTTAATACCCGGTGTTGATTATCGAAGTAAGCTTCTGAGTATCCTTTGTAAGGGTAGTGTTGAAAGCCTGGATAACCATCAAAACAGCTTGCAGTCCATTCCCAAACGTTACCCAAAGTATCGTATAGCCCGTAAGGGCTTTTTCCTAATGGGTAAGCATTTACTGGTGTTGTTTGACTGTGAATATTATCGTGGTTGCAATGTTCTGGGGTCGGTTGTTTATCCCCCCAAGCATAAATGCGTCGAGATTTTGATTTCTTATCCCAACTCGCGGCTTTTTCCCATTCCGCTTCTGTAGGTAAGCGCTTACCTACAAACTTTGCGTAAGCTTCTGCTTCGTACCAACTTACACCCCAAACCGGATTATTATACCAAGCTGGATTATCTTCCCAATAAAGTGGCTGTGTAATTTGTTCTTTTTTTAAGTATTCCCAGCCAGCTTGCGACCACCATTCTAGGTTGTTATATCCCCCAGCTTCCATAAATATTCTATATTGCTTGCAGGTTACTGGGTAACGGTCAATGGAGTATGTATCTAAATAAACTGTATGAGCAGAACGCTCATTATCAAGCGCATCCAAAGAATTACTACCCATTTCAAATTCACCTGCTTGAATTTGAATCATCTCGTTCAGAGGATTGCTGAGCAAGGGAGAAGAAGAATAAGAAAGATGCCAAGAATTTTCCTTTTCTCTATCCGATTTCTGATTTTTTATCAATTCCAACACAAAGCTTATAGTTTCGCTGTGCTGGCTTTCATGTTGTAATAAAAAGCGCCATAAACGCTCTTGCTGCTTGAAATCAGTTCTTTCCATGTGATACAGAACTTGCTCTCGAACTGTATCGAGATAATAGCGAATTTCTTGCAAAGAAGGTAACTCAACTCGCTGCTCTTTAGGTAAACCGTCTGCTGCAAAAAGTTGACGGTATTGAGGAAACAAACAAGGTAAAGCAGCAGTACGTTCTAGTATCCACAAAGATTCAGTATAAGCAATATGACCTAAATGCCAACCTACAGGGCTAAAATCGGGATGAGCTTGACAACAAAAGGTGGCTTCATCCATATCTTTAAATAAAAGAAGAGTTTTAGCACGACATTCTGTAAAAGCGCGAATAATACTCTTTTTATTATTAGACTCTTTTAAACTAGATTTGCTCAATTCTGATATCACAATCTTCTCCCACACTGAGAATGCTATTTTCTGGGAACGAATTCCAATTTCCTTTAAACAGTGGTTCGGAAGCAATGATTACGGAGTTGGGGAAAGTTGCATCATTTTGTAGCCAATAAAGAGAAGCGGATGGAGGTTCTGTACTAAAACGAGAAGCTACAAGACGATTTCCGTCACTTACAACTAAATTAGCTAAAGTGTTAGTCTTATGTCGTTCCACTAAATCTTTGAGCTTTAGTAAAGTTAGATGCATGGCTTGTTCTAAACTTTTACCAGGGTTACTTTCTAACTCATTAAGTAAAAGAGCAAAAATATGCTCTGAATCCGTGGTTCCATTCACCCACTGATAAATTTCATCGCTTAATTGACTGCGTATAGGTCTGTATAGCGTCTGGCGAAACTTATCGATTTTACCATTATGAATAAATGATAAACGCTCTCTTTGAAATGGCTGGCAATTACTTAAATCAAGTGCTTGACCCGCAGTCGCACTACGTACATAGGAAACTACGCACGAAGATTCTATGTAACGGCTAAGGCTAGGCAAATTAACGTCATTCCAAATTGGTACCGTACTTTTATAAGTAAAAGGTTCAGTATCTTTTTGAGCATGATACCAACCTACACCAAAGCCATCAGCATTTACAGTTCCCGACACCATTTCCTGGGGCTGATAGCTTTGGGTTATCAGTGAATGTTCGTGATTGTAAAGTAAACTTTCTAAGGAAATAGGCAAACCAAGATAAGCAAGTAATCGGCACATAAAATCAGTGAACAGTGAACAGTTATCAGTGTTAGCGCAGCGTGTCCCGGAGGGACATACAGTTAACAGTGAGCAGTTAGTAATTTGTTAATTCTCAACTTGTAACTCTTAACTGTTAACTTTCATTTGTTGCTTCTTTACAGCAATTAGTTACTTGTAGCGAAAATAGTACAAAATGTCTAGCTATGTTAGGAGTTAGGAGTTAGAAGTTAGGAGTTATGAGTTATGAGTTATGAGTTATGAGTTAGAAGTTAGGAGTTAATAAATTTAGACTGTTCACTGCTCACTATTCACTGTTCACTGATAACTGCTCACTGATCACTGCTCACTGTTTACTGATAACTAAATGCAGCGATTAGCAATGCACCCCAACCAGCGATGAATGCTACACCACCTAATG
>CAKZYM010000558.1 GCA_937884685.1 uncultured Calothrix sp. | reverse complement strand
CGAGTTTGTAATCCACCTGCCGCACAAGACCATCAAACAGTCTACCATAATAAAATATAAATATCATCGCTGCAATTTGCACGTGAAAGTATGAACTGGAAACAAATCGCTGGTAGCTGGGTAGTTGTTCCCCAGCGTCCTATCGGTATCATTCATTTTTTAGGTGGTGCATTTGTCGCTACCGCACCTCACGTAACTTATCGTTTGTTACTTGAATATCTTGTAGAGAAAGGATTTGCCGTTGTTGCGACCCCTTTTGTAAATACTCTAGACCACACCGCGATCGCAGAAGAAGTTTTGCTAAATTTTGAGCGGGTATTAGTACGTTTAGAAGATAGAGAACCCGCTTTTAAAGGATATCTTCCTATATATGGGCTGGGTCACAGTATGGGATGCAAGCTACATTTACTTATAGGTTGTTTGGAGGGAGTAAAACGGGCTGGCAATATTCTCATATCATTTAATAATTACGCTGCAAAAGATGCCATTCCTTTAGTTGAACAGCTAAACGTAGCAGTGAATGTTGAGTTTACTCCGTCACCTACGGAGACTTACAACTTGGTGAATGAAGATTATGGTGTTCGTCGTAATCTATTAGTTAAATTTGATAATGACACTCTCGACCAATCTTCCGATTTAACAAGATTGTTACAAAATCGCTTCAAAGACATGGTAACAATACAGACTTTTAGAGGAAATCATCTTACACCTTTAGGTCAAGATGTTAAATGGCAACCAGGTCAAGAATTTAATCCCTTAGATGCTTTGGGACAATGGTTTAAGCAAGAAGTATATCGGGACTTAAATCAGCTAAAACGTAGCTTGGTACTATGGCTAAATCCCCTATCGCCACTATAATCGGAAGATAGTATGTATATATTTTACTGCGAGGGCGGTTTATTCTACGAAGAGTAAGACGGCAGGTAAATCTGGGGTCATAAATAATAGAAGTAATTCAATTTTCTATTTTATTTTTTATTTTTTATTATCAAGCGGCTATTTTCTATGTTCCAAATATTAGTAATTGATGATGACCCGGCCGTTCAAATTTTATTAAAAAGAATGCTGGAAAAACAGGGTTATGAAGTAGTTGCAGTTAGCAATGGTGAAAATGGAATAGCACAAGCTATAGTCTCCCGTCCTGCGCTAATTATTTGTGATTGGTTAATGCCGGGATTAAGTGGACTTGATGTTTGTCGTTACATTAAGAAAGACCCTAATTTATCAACTACATTTTTTATTCTTCTCACATCCTTAGATTCTGTAGCCGACCGTGTTAAAGGATTGGACGCTGGTGCTGATGATTTTATCACCAAACCGATAGAACAAAATGAAATGCAAGCAAGGGTCAGGGCTGGTTTGCGGTTGCATCAAATGAGTCAGGATTTAAAAGCTCAAAAGCAAATTTTAGAGGCAGAATTATCAGAAGCTGCGGATTACGTCCGCTCTCTTTTGCCAATGCCAATGCTACATCCTTTTAATATCAATTACACCTTCATTCCTTCGCAGCAGCTTGGTGGTGACTGTTTTGATTATTACTGGTTAGACCCGGATTATCTCGCAATTTATCTACTCGATACCGCAGGACATGGACTAAAAGCAACTTTACCTTCTATTTCTGTCTTAAATTTACTACGCTCCCGTGCCCTGAAGGATTTAAACTATTATCAACCGAGAGAAGTACTAAATGCATTAAATAGTACTTTTCAAATGAGTTATCAGAATGATAAGTACTTTACTATTTGGTATGGGGTTTACAATCAAATTAAGCGAGAGTTAATTTATTCAAGTGCCGGTCATCCACCTGCTATTCTATTAGGTGATAGTAATGATATCCAATTATTAAAAACCCCTGGAATGCCAATTGGGATGTTTCCAGAGGTTAAATATACTAATGGTTTTTGCAAAATTGAGAAAAATAGCACCTTATATATTTTTAGTGATGGTGCTTATGAAATAAGTTTATCTGATGGTCAACTTATGGGACTTGAGAATTTTATCCAGAGGGTTAAGCGTTTGTATCATGTTTCCAGCAGCCCTTTAGAAAATATTCTTAATTGTCTTGTTGATTTGAATTCAAAAAACACCTTTGATGATGATTTATCTATACTCCAAATTGGCTTTAATTAAGAAATTTGGGAAAGTACAGATTTGTGAAATTCATCTTGGTTGGAGAAAATTTCAAAAACTTTATCCATTCCAGTAAGTTCAAATAATATTTTGACTTGCTCGTTAATAGAACAGAGGACTAGTTTAGTGTCTGATGCTCTTAAAGTTTTAAATGCTAATACTAAAGCACCTAAACCAGAACTATCCATAAAAGTAATATCCTTTAAATCTACCAGCACCATTTTTGGATTGCTTTCTAGTGTTTTAATAACTTCTTCCCTAAATTCTTGCGACCTAGTTGCATCTAAAACACCATTGGGCTGAACAACTTTAATATGCTCTGTCATAAGTTCTCAGTATTTGTACTGCAAAAAAACATCTATTATTTTAATCCACATTAATCATAATTCATTTAATGACAACTTGCCAGCGCATAGTTTCTTAGTTAACAGTTATCAATTTAAACATTAAGGTAATCGGTCTAATTGTTATACAGGATTTTGTTGTTGATGAAGCGGAATTGTAATTATAAATTCACTTCCTTCTCCAAATTGGGAAATACATTCTATTGAACCACCATGTCTTTCGGTAACAATTTGGTAGCTGATTGAAAGACCCATCCCAGTACCTTTACTTACAGGTTTCGTTGTAAAAAATGGGTCGAATAATTTTCCTTTTATATCTTCTGGTATCCCCATCCCATTATCAGCTATATGAATTTTTACTTTGCCCAATTCTACAAGCTGGGTGCAAATCTGAATTTGAGGGTTGCTATCGGTTTTATTTTCAAGCTCTGTAGACTCTTCTAATGTATCCAAAGCATTTGCCAAAATGTTCATAAATACCTGATTGAGTTGTCCAGGATAACACTCTACTTGCGGTAAATTTCCGTAGTCTTTAATAATCTCAATGGTGGGACGCTCAGATTTGGCTTTAATACGATTCTCTAAAATCATTAAAGTACTATCTATCCCTTCATGAATATCTACCTTTTTCATTTCGGCTTCATCCATGCGAGAAAAAGTACGCAAAGATGCAACAATTTCTCGAATCCGCTGCGCTCCAATTTTCATCGAATCGAGCAGTTTTGGTAAATCTGTTAATAGAAATGGTAAATCAACTTCTTCAACTAACTGCTGTATTTGCGATACCGGTTGAGGATAATTTCGCTGGTAAAGTCTAACCAGTTTTAATAAGTCTTGAGTGTAATTATTTGCATAATTAATGTTACCGTAGATAAAGTTTACAGGATTATTTATTTCGTGAGCTACACCTGCAACCAAATTACCTAACGAAGACATTTTTTCGCTTTGTACCAACTGTATTTGGGTGCTTTGCAACTC
>CAKZYM010000557.1 GCA_937884685.1 uncultured Calothrix sp. | reverse complement strand
GGTTCAAATTCCATAATGTCTTTATAAAAAGAAACACAGGCTTTCCAGTCGTAGACTAGTAATCTGGTAAAGGATTTATAGACTTTCATATTTTTTAAGATTCCCTAAAATTAATAAAGCGAATAAAGATTTTAATTATCAATTGTTAGTTTAGCTATAGCTATCTGATAAATATAGGTTACACGATATCAGCCTTAATATTTATTTGTATTCTAACTAATGATTAAAAACATATTTCTTAAGTTTAATTGCTATTTGTTTGCATATGTGTTTTCGCTCTGTATTAATATCGTGCTTTTAAATTCTTAAGCTAAACCATAAATAGACGAAAATATAGGTTAAATAATATTTATTTGATGACAGATAAAGGAAAGTTTTAATTGCGAATATAAATAATAAAATCTAGTCTTTTCAATTACTATAATTTACTCAAATAATTTTGATTTATACCTTTAAGTAAATTCTCTGATGACAAATTAGTTATATATTAGAGAGTATCGAAGATATATTAATTAATTTATAATTTTTAAAAATAAGAAAATGTCCCAAGATGATTCAGATATTGAGAATAAAAAATCAAATGCTAGTCGGTCTATTTCCATGAAGAAGTTCATGCTTTTCTTGTGCATACTTGTCACGATAGGTGCTTTATGGGAAATTATAAATACTATTCACACTGCAAAATATTTCACTGAAATTATAAGAGAAGGTAAAACACTTCCACATGTAATAGCGGAATTATATTTCAAATCAGTTGTTGCCGAAGATAAGGTTACAGCGAAAAAATTATTTTGCAATCCTCGAAAATATAGTAATTATCCACAAGGTAAAATAAAAAGTTTTAGAGTTATACAAGTAAATCCAAAAAAAGTAGAAAATAGCGAATACCAATATCACGAAGCTGAAGTAGAACAAGAAATTATTGCAGCCGATAATCAACCAAAACTCGTTAAAAAATATATTCATGTTTGGGAAACGGAGGAACATTACCGCTACATGACTCAAAAATATAGTGAAACTTCTGCTAATAATTCAATTCAAAATGAACGCAAAAATTGGTCATCTAGTCATTTTTGTATTGCCCCAGATGAAAATATAACGGTTAATAACGATTCATTGCCAACTCAAAATCAATAAAGGTAGTAGGGAAATAAGGAGAAATAAATTCTTTACTTGCTACTCGCTACTCTTCACTCCTTATTCCCTCATGTCGTCACAATATCATTCGCAGCAGCCCACTGACTAATATCCTGTTTCTGAATTGCTGCTGCCATTAAATCGGGAAATTTATCGGGACTACAAGCAAAAGCGGGACTACCCATTTTACCTAATTCCTCTGCTATTCTATGGTCGTACATTGGTGCGCCTTCGTCATTCAGAGCAAGCAGTGTCACTAGCTGCACTCCAGAACCAATAATTGCAGCCATCCGTTTTAACATCTGCTGACGATTTCCACCTTCATACAAATCGCTAATTAATACTAAAATCGTATCTGATGGTTGCTGAATAAAATTTTGACAGTAAGCTAGTGCTTGATTGATATCCGTTCCACCACCCAACTGAGTACCAAACAGTAAATCCACCGGGTCTTGTGCTTCATCGGTTAAATCCGCAACTGCGGTATCGAAGACAACTATCCGGGTTTGAATTGCAGGTAACGAGGCTAGAACCGCTCCAAAAATTCCAGCGTAAACTACGGAAGTTGCCATTGAACCGCTTTGGTCAATGCAAAGTATGATATTGCGTAAATTGCTGCGTTTGCGTCCGTAACCAATACGAACTTCGGGGATAATAGTTCGGTATTCGGGTTGGTAATGTTTTAGATTAGCGCGAATAGTACGATTCCAATCAATTTCGTGATGACGGGGACGACGGTTACGAATAGCGCGATTTAGACTTCCCATTACCGCTTGCTGGGTGGGATTGGTCAGTTTTCGCTGCAATTCTTCAACCACACCTCGCACTACTTGACGGGCTGTATCTTTGGTTTTTTCTGGCATAATATTGCTCAGAGAAAGCAAATTTGCAACCAAATGTACGTCTGGTTCTACTGCTGACAACATTTCTGGTTGCAGCAACATTTGACGCAGGTTGAGTCGTTCGAGCGCATCTTGCTGCATTACTTTGACTACCGATGAAGGGAAGTAAGTCCGGATATCACCCAACCAGCGAGAAACTTTTGGTGATGAACTACCCAAACCACCGGAGCGTTCGGAATCGTATAAAGCATCTAAGGATTTATCAATTTTGGCATCAGCACCAGTTAATTTACAGCCGGTACCATCAGCTTTTTTACTACCGAGAATGAGTCTCCAGCGTCGCAAACGTTCGTCATCTGAATTTTGGGTCATAGGGATTTTGGATTTTAGATTTTAGATTTTGGATTTTAGATTTTGCGGTAAAGTTGGGGGTGTAGATTTTCTTCCCCCAAACTTTACCAAGACGGATTTTGGATTATAAGTTTTCCTACATCATATTTTAGATATCACAAGTAGTATGCTTTATTAAAAAAAATCTCTACAAAAAATACTACCGCAAGTTAGATTCAAATTAATTATCAATCTACCCTAAGTTAGATTCATGCTTAAAAATCATGATATGAAAATAATATTACATAGATAAACGTGTTTGATAAGCATCTAATTTTAGGAGGAAAATAACTGCATAAAAACTATTTGTTTTGAATAAAAGTGCTAATTAAATATTTGTGTTAATGCTCGAAAGCCTTAACAAGATGAACTTTGAGCTATTAATATTTTTATTAATTATATCAATAATCTATTTAGACTAAATTCAGAAATAGGTAAAAAACAAATATATTTATCTTGATAAGTTGATTCATTCAAACATTCAAAATTATTCTATCTTTTGATTAACCCATTCATTGTTCTTTCGATAGAAGCAATATTTATCAAAGCTTGAGAATATATAAATGTACGCAAACGAAAAGCAAATCAAATTTGGCTCGCGTACAGCTAGTGTAATTGTTAATTCAGATATACAACTAATACCGCTAGTAATATTGTTAATTAGGAGAAATCAATAATGACAGCTTATACAAATAATATTGATTACAAAAGAGCGGCTGGTTTATTTTATAGCCGTGACGAAGCAGAAGCAGCAGTTCGTGGATTGAAAGATGCTGGTTTTGACCAAGACAGAATTTCTGTGATAGCACGTGATGCTGATAAAGTAGATGGCGTTGAAACCACTGAAGAAGTTGGCAACAAAGCTGATGAAGGTGCTGCCGCTGGAGCCGTGACTGGTGGTGCTTTGGGCGGAATCACTGGCTTACTTGTAGGTCTAGGAGCATTGGCTATTCCTGGTGTCGGTCCTATCCTCTTAGCTGGTGCAGAAGCAACTGCGATCGCAACAACTTTAGCGGGTGGTGCAATTGGTGCAGCAACTGGTGGATTAGTTGGTGCTTTGATTGGTTTAGGTATTCCTGAAGAGAAAGCGAAAGTATACAGCGATAGAGTTGCTGGTGGTAGCTTCTTGGTAATGGTAACTGGTACCGAAGCTGAAGTTAAGCGTGCAGAAGCAATTATGCAGCGCTGCGGTGTTGAAGAATTCGGTATCTACAACGCACCCGCACAAACCGCTCAGTCTGCTCCTCGTGCGGAAGTAGCAGACACAGATAATGTCAAGCTTTACGAAGAACGTTTGGTCGCTGAGAAAGAACGTCAAAAAGCTGGAGAAGTTTCTGTAGGTAAGACTGTCGAAACAGAAACAGCTAGAGTCGCTGTTCCTATCGAAAAAGAGAGAGTAGTAATCGAGCGTACCACTCCTACAAACGGAAAAGTAGTAGCTCCCGGAACTGTGGATTTCTCTGGTAAAGAAGTTGCTCGTATGGATATCTACGAAGAATCTGCTGATATCAATAAAGAAGCTTTTGTTCGTGAAGAAGTAAAAGTTCATAAGGAAGTTGAGCGCGAGACTGTAGAAGCTCAAGAAACACTTCGTCGCGAAGAATTAGACATTGATGTTGATGGTAATCCCACAATTCATAGAAACCGATAAAAAGTGAATGGAAGACATTAAATTTGCAAACAGAGTATTTATTCAAATCAGCAAACCCTCTGTTTGCTATCTTCCGAAATTGTTGAAATAAATTGAAATTAATAATGACCGTGAGTGAGAATAAAATGAAAAAATTAGCAACATTAGTATTAGGTGGAATTTTACTTTTTGGTTCCGCTGCTTGCGATACAGCAAAAACTAGTTCTGATGCTCCCGATTCAGTTGGTGGTAATGTAGAAGAAGCTAGCAAGGTTGAAGAAACTTTAGAAGATGCTAGTAGCGAAATTCGTCAAGACCAATTAAATTCTGATATCAGAGCTAGAGAACAGCGTAATGATATAATTGGTGACCAAACCGATAGAACAGATTCCGATTTAGCAAGTGAAGTTCGTTCTAAATTAGAAGCTAATATTCCCCGTGCAAAATTAGTTATTGAAGCTGATGACGGTGTAGTTTCAATTGGGGGTACAGTTCCCGACCAAAAGGAATATGGAACAATCAAGCCTTTGGCAAAAGAAATTTTAGGTGTAAAAAGCGTAAAAATGGAAAACGTTAAAGTTGTACCACCTGCTAACTAATTACCTTTCTAAAAAACTTTAGTAATTTGAATATTATGGATTACTATAAATAGCTTTGAACGGGCAGAAATTATTAGTTAAATGATTCTGCCTCACTTTTTTTATATTGGTAATTGGAATTAATTGGAGAAAAATTTTGTTCAATAGTTGGGATGCTCTACAACATACATTGCTAGTTGGAACACTTGGTTATATAGCCACAATAATTCTACTTCGTGTTTCCGGAAAGCGAACTCTATCAAAATGGAATGCTTTTGATTTTGTGGTCACAATCGCATTCGGTTCTATATTAGCGAGCTTAATGCTATCAAAAGACACTTCCTTGGTACAGGGAGTATTAGCGATTGGGATGTTAGTATTATTTCAATTTGCTATTACTTGGATTTCAGTACGCTCCAATATATTTCAAGGATGGATTAAAGCCGAACCAACTTTACTGCTTTTTCAAGGTGAATTACAGCATAATGCCTTACGACATCAAAGAGTATCAAAAGGTGAAGTGTTAGCTGCATTGCGTACAAATGGATTGGGGTCATTAGAGGAAGCAGAAGCAGTAATTTTAGAAACAGATGGTAGTTTTAGCGTTATTAAGAAAATTAAAGATGCTTCAGCGTCTGCACTAATTGATGTTAAAGGTTATCCACAACAGCAAACTGCTCGGGTTTAATAGAATATTTCTTTATTGTGGAAGTAATGGTAATAATATTCTGTTTTAAGATAAAATCGAGTAAATAGCTCAGCTAAATCTTAATCAGTTAGGAACTTAGTTTGCAACAGAATTTTTTATTCATTTTGAACAAGCTTTGCTTGGACTGGCTTGCTCTTTTCGGCATAATTGTTAGTAGATACTTTTTAATCTGCGGGGGAACGCATTTACTTTTCTATTTTATTTTACTAAAACCTCGCAGTCAGCCTTTGCGATGGAAAACAATTAAAAAAGACATGGAATTATCGTTACTTTGTGCGGTAATTTTTGCTTTTTGTGCGGCTTTAGTTGTAACAGGATACGACTTAGGATTTACACGTTTGTATACATCTATAGATAAATATGGATTGTGGTATTTAGGTGTGAGTTTTATTGCATTACTTATCTTTCAAGATGCATATTTTTACTTTATGCATCGATTATTTCATCATCCATTACTATTTAAAAAATTGCATTACGGTCATCATCGCTCTGGAGAACCAACACCTTGGACATCTTTCGCATTTGACCCTTTAGAAGCAGTTATACAAGCTCTTTTCTTTATCGGTATAATTTTTGTATTACCCATTCACTATATTCCTTTATTAACAGCATTAATAGTAATGACAGTGTGGGCAGTATTTAATCATATTGGATTTGAATTATTTCCACCATCCTTTTATTCCAACTGGTTGGGTAAATGGTTTATTGGTTCAAAACATCATCTTATCCATCATCGTAAATACACTTTGCATTACGGTCTGTATTTTACATTTTGGGATAAGGTTTTGGGTACTCAAGATTTAAATTACGATAATGAAAAATTAGTTTCGATTAAAAAGCAAATTTGAATAGATTATCTATTTATTTATCGTAATTTTTCTCGTACTTCCATTAATATTTTCCCCAACATATTTTTACCGCTACCATCTTTTCCACAACCCCAATAATAATCACCCGGTGCATTTTCAATTATTTCTTCATCACCAGTAGAAAGTAAAATATCGCGAATTTCTGGATGAGTTTCAAACTTTTTCAAAACAGCTTTTCGCATTAAATCATCTTTTACATCTTCCCAATCTTTACGTAAAGGACGTTTTCTATCTCTTCCCATCGTAGCTGCTTGTTTGGGACTTTTCGCTTGCTGAATTTCTTCTAAATGGTGAGTTCCGACAAACTTTTGAGCTTGAAAATAATGCTCAGTTGTCTTCCACCAAAAACCGTCTAATTCGACACCGTGGGGTGAGAAGTTTGAGAAGCAACCGTATTCATTTTTGGTGGTATAGAAGTAGATAGTCATTTTGATTTTGGATTTTAGATTTTGGATTAATTATTTCGGCTATAGGGTTAAGTTGGACTAGTAAGATTTTATAGCTAGCTAATACAAATCACTAGATTGAAAATTTGCTCGCTAGATTCAACAATCTAATAATCAAACCCCTAAAAACTGCTTCAAAATCGGCAAAACTAAAACAGCATTCTCTTGATTAATACCATTATCATCATCAGTCAAATCTGAATTACTTCCATCAATACCATTCTTAACTCTTTCACCCATTTGTCTTCTTTCGGGTTCCGAAAAAGTTGCAAAAGTACGTCTTAATAAAGGTAAAGAAGCAACAAAAAAGTCTTCACTTAAAGTACTTACCCAATTATCTAAAACCTGCCAAAGTTTATCATCGTGTAAAAGCAATAAACCGCTACCTTTCAAAAATCCTTCTACCCAAGCAGCAGCTTGAGTTGGTTCTGTAGCAGATGATAAAGCCAATCCCATCCGACGTGCTGCTTCTGCTGCTTCTAATATTTCAGCATCTAATAATAAACGACAGCAACGTCCGGAAATTAAACCATGTACATTAATACTGTCTGCAATTTGTACTAAAACTTGTCTCCAAGAGGTAACATGTTCTTCATTTTGTAATAAACCAATTGCATTATTTACTTTCACCACATTCTCATACATTGCCCCTGCTGCATCATCATCCAAGGAAGCGCAAGCACCTGGTAAGCTTATACAAATTCTTGCTACCAGACCATCAACGACATGAGATATTATCGCAGTATCGGTTTGACGGACATTACCGTAACGCATTACATTTGCGAGCGGTGGTAATGCATTCATTAAATGAGTCACATCGCTGGTTAAAGCAGCAGCATTTTGCAACCGGGACATTAAATAAACTACTGCATCGGGTAAGTCAGATAAAATCACTTTATCCAATAAACCCGTCAGCAACGGTAACTCATCAGTCGTATCCGCAGCGCTACAAGCTTTGGAATTCGCAGCATCAAGAATCGTATTTCCCCAAACTCCCGCTTCAATTAAATTTACAGCAAATTCGGGATGCCATTGTACCAGCCAAAATTCATGAAAAGTACCCTTCTTACCGCGAGTTTGTTGAAATTGTCCCCAAGGAATATCTAACAAATTAAGACGGTGTAGTAAATGAGAACGAGCTAAATCATTCTCCTTACGTAAATCCAAATCATACATCTTTTCTACAACATTAGCAGGCATCCGCAACCGCTTATGCTGTCGCTGTAAATCTTGCTGCAAAGGTACCATAGGAGTTTCATCCGGGACTTGACCCAAACTTTCCCCAACAATCAACTTGTCAAAAATTAACTGCATCGGTAAATCGCTACCGAAACACATCACCGTTTTTGTTGCTTCATTCAACTCCGATAATTTCTTGTTGTCTTTCCAATCCCCCATACCCAATTTTAGAATTCCAAAGATGATGATACCAACCTGGTGATTCGATACCAGCACCATAACCGCTGCTGTATGATAAACGTCCGTAAGTCCAGGGAATCCAGGTTGCTTGAACTTTTTTCTTAGGTAAACCTTTGAGTAAAGCGGTATCTTCCTTAACTGCTGGCATCTGGGAAAGCGCGGGAGCGTGCCAAGCTCCGCAGACAACAGCGATGCGTTCAAATCCTTCTTTTTGTGCAGCACGGATTGTCTTTCGCATATAGGCTTCGCGTTTGGCTTCGATGGGATTTTCTGAAGCTGGCATTTCTTCACGGACTGCGGTCATTGCTTCGAGAATAGCGGTAAATAAATCATCACTATCACCCCGCGTTTCTACCATATGTTCCCACCAGCGTTCCCCGTCGCTGTATCCTGCTGCTTCCGCCAGTAAACCCAAGGGATCTTGAGGAATTTTGGATTTTAACAACGGATGCTTTTGTTTTGGATTTTGGATTTTAACAACGGATGCTTTTGTTTTGGATTCTTCCTTT
>CAKZYM010000556.1 GCA_937884685.1 uncultured Calothrix sp. | reverse complement strand
AAAGGATCACCATCCAGTTTATGCGCCCACATCCGATAACCGTCATCTGAGCGCAGCTTGACTTTATAAGTATGTCCTGCGGTTAAATCAACTCGTGTATAAGCGTGCATAGCAAAAAAGTCGATGGGAACTTCAGGAGCAGGTGAACCAGTACCCCAATTTTGTGCGTTCATTCCCCATGTTCCATCACAACGAATATTTCCACCTAAATTCACTGTACCAATCTTGTGATTATCATCAATAATTGGATTTCCTTGTCCGTTCCAATTATAAAAGGTTGCCTTCCACGAGTTAACTATTCCATCAGGATTGCCAAAATTGTCATAGGGTTGATGCTTAACAATAGTATTACTAGTAAACAAGTTAGTTAAGTCACCATGCATCGCATATTCATCAGCTTGCCAACGCTTAGTAAATGAGCCATTTCCGTAAGAGGTATAACTCTGAAGCATTCCATAAATGTCATTAGCAAAATGACCTTTTTCTTGAAGTAAAAAATCATCACTACCGTTACCATCGAAATCACCAACAAATATATTGGTTAAGTCACCATTCTTTGAATGGTCGTGCATTACGAATTGAGTATTAAAAGAACCATCACCATTGGAAATAAAGGTTTCAAACATCCACCACTGGTCTGAAGTGAAATCACCTTTTTTTTGTCGCAGAAAATCGGTTTTACCATCACCATTGAAATCTCCCATAATTAGATTTGTCATGTCCCCATGAAAACCTCTGCTGGATTCCTCACTTACCCAAGCGTTTCTAAAAGAACCATTACCGTTTGACAAATATGTTTCAAACATTCTATGCCTGTCACTAGCAAAATGACCTTTCTCTTGGCGGATAAAATCTGTTTTACCATCGCCGTCAAAGTCAACTTTGTTTCCTAACAGGATTTCTTTTCTATAACGATTAGGTAAAATATTTACATGAGTTACCTTGGTAGGATTATTTATCCAAGTAGGATTATTGCGTAACTCTCCGTTCCGTTTAGCGTTAGTAGAATCAACCGTAATATTTCCTGTAGTTTCATTTTACTTCCAGTAACCTATTAATCCAGTTTCATTACCAGCTAATTCTTGACCCATCGATGATTGAATCTCAGCTTGAGAGCGAGTTTTACCCCAAACTCTCACATCATCAATTTCTCCATTCAAAAACTTGTTTTGAGCATCATTGGAGAAACCAAGATTAATTCGTTTTTGCCAATTAAAATTAGAGGATACTTTATTCCCAGAAGCTACTAATTGACCATCAACATACAACTTTTGACCACCAACGGAAGCACCAATGACATAAGCAACATGATGCCATTTATCATCTGCCAAATTCAATCCTGTACTTTGGATAATTTCTGTATTCCAAATTCTGGTTTTAAGATTTCCCCCTTCTAAATAAATATGCCTATCATGTCCACCAATACCCAAATCACCATCAACTACACTAAATAATCCTGCATTTATATCTGTAGTTTTGAAGCGAAATTCATGGGTAACTTCTGTTTCTGGTGTATCTATGGAAATACTAAGATAGTCATCTACTCCATCCAGTTTCAGATTATTGCCAAATGACTGTTCAACCGTCAATTCTTGTCCATTAATTGTAAAAGTAGTTGAATCATCTTCCAGCTTGAGTAATTGTAATTCATTTGTTGTAAAATTCTCCACTGCAACAAGCCCTGCTAATATCTCACCTTCATCGCCATCAGAATCTACAGGACTTGCATAAGCATCTATAAAATGTACTTTTTCTTCAACTAAAACCTTACCTATAGCACTCGGATTATCTACATTATCAATCAAAAAATCACTGTTAATATAAATCGTCTTTGTACTTTCAGCGTATGCACCCAAAGCACCTTTCATTTCTGCATTAGATAAAAATTCCACATCTGGTAAAACACTAGATTGACCAGTCACAATATCATGACCTAATGCCTGGGCTTTGTGAATATCAAAAGACTCTCCAAATGCAATTTCTGCATTAGAAGTAAATTTAGAATTAAAAATACTTGCAGCAGCATAAACCAATGCTTGCTTTGCATCCCCCTGATTTTCCCAGGCATCAATCAGCGTCTCACCCGCCAAGTGCATCATTTGGTTTGAACTAAATTCTGTATAATCCGTTTGGAAAGGGTCTAATGGATTATTTAAAGACTGATTTAAAGATGTATCTAAAGTTTGATTATTAAATACTGGCTGTTCTTCCGGCATCATTATATATATTCCTTTGACTTACAAATCCAAGATAAATTTATCTATTTTGATTTGTCAGGATTAAAAGGAAAAAATCATGCCATCTTTAATTTTTTTCGTGAATTAAGTATTTTCTATGTCTAGTAATCAACTCATTTTGGAAAATAAGCAATTTACTAGTGATTGTATTTTCAGTGCTTTTACATAATAACATAAAAGCAATATCTATATTCCTTACATTCTATATCAAATAGAAATATTTAAACTTACATAAAATAACAAAGAATACTAACATTACTTAAGTTCCTCTGTACTCAAATCAGTAATTTAACTTAGAACGTATTTGAAAAGTTAGGTTTGTCTAAAATATCTGCTAATTGAGTTCTTTGTTTTCTTCTTTTCTTGCCTATAGGCACCTCAATACGTCAAAGTTTTATATCATCTTGGTATCTGCTTAAATTAGTACCATTACACCAGAGATAGTTTTACAACTTACATTGTTGCAAGAGCGATTTTTTTCGGAGGAGATGGGGGACACATAATCTAATAAGTTGATTTAATATCAAACTCCGAACAACCTGTTATTTAGCAATTCAAAATTTTTATACTGAATATCAGTCCGATGATTTGGCGGCGCATCGAAGTTCGCAGCGATAGCATAATAAAACATTAAATGAAACAAGAACAGTAAAATTTTGATGCAAACAAAATTCCAGAAATAATCTAGAAGGCATCACCGTGCCCAAACGGTTAAAATGTATGTAGGCTAAGACTAAAACTAAGATGCAAAAAGCTTTTTAATAGATATTTTATATTATCAATTGAGTTAAATAATTATCGTTATGTTGCTCGTTTTGATCTAGTTTGAACAAAAAAAATGTCATTTCAGTGACTTAGAATTTTCTTAGCTTACAAAAAACTTTATTTGTAAAAGATGTTAAAATAAAATTATAAAATATATCCCACTTAATTGCTACATGTATAACTAAAATAAATTTCTATTAAATATTCTAGTTTCCATGAATATTTTTACTTTTAGCTTGCTCTAGTATTTGTTGGTTATTTCTTTTAACAGCTACTTCCATATTTATATGAGTTGTTATACTGAGTTCATTTTGTTTATTAATAGTCTTTTTTTCCCGAACATTCCATAAAAAAGCAAATTGTTTACCAGGCTTATTTATGGGAGTAATAGTTTTTAATTGACGATTGAGCATCTCTGCTGCTACTTGAAATGCTTTGATTTTATCTAAAATCAAATATTTTTTATTATGTGGAGTTAAATCATAAAAGGAACTAAAGTCTTTTAGATCAGATGCACTATAATCTATGATATAAGATTGGAAAAGTTTATTTATATTAGATACAGCACCAAAAGCCCAAAAGCCTGCATTCTTTACAAGATAACTCATATCAACTTCAAATAGCTTTTGTCTTTGAATAGGTGTTAAACCTTTAAAACCTTCTGGGTTTGCTCCAAACTCTTTCAATAAAAATGCACCAACTATAGCTGGTGAAAAATTCTCTGGATTATTAAGCTTTAAAGTTTCATCAATTGATTCTACAGTTGAACCAGTAAAATTACTAAACAGCTTTGAACCAGCACTTAAAATTCCCTCACCATTATCTAATGAGATATTTCTTTGTTCAAGCTCGATATGTGCCAATATTTTGAACATACCTTCTGCAAGTACAACGAAGACATTATTATGAGGATTTGAATTTGTTAAATCAATGTCTTTAAGAATTAGAGTATAACATTTTATACTTGGCATACATTCATTTATCGCAACCACTTGAGTAAAATTAAAATTTTGATGTCTTTTATTACTAGCTAATTTTGACCTTTCATTGTCCAATTCAGAAATTCTACTAGATGGGTTATTAACTACAGTTACAAAAATCTTATATTGATTATTTGACTTAGATGAAGTGAAATTAAAATTATTGAAAAGCCTATTAAACAATTCAATTTTTAAGATTTCCTTAATTTCTGATATTACTGTTTTATTTGATGAGTTTTTATCTGGAATATTATTTTTAGATACCTCCGGTGAGCAGTAATTAGGTAATTCCTTTATTTTACCTAAATAAGTTACATCATTTTTAGACCCAATAGGAATTTGCTCATACCGAGAGATATCAAAAGGTAATTTTAACAATTTAGATTCAGAACGACTATCTAAAATACTTTGTGCTAAATAATCTCCAGCTTCTAAACACTGAGTTAAGTCATTATATTTCGGCTCATTCTGTATATTTTTTTTAATATTCTTGGAATTTGAATCAGATTGAAATTGAGATTTTTCATTCAGGTTCTTATTACAGCCAGTAGTAGATATTATAAATATGAAAATTGTAAATGTAAGTTTTAAAACATTGAGTTTAATATGCATATCTTTTAATTGTGTGAATGTTGTTTTCATTAGAGAATATTTTAAAAGCCGAAAGCAGTTAAAATTATGCAAGAATATAATCAGAATACAAATAATGAAAATCTAGATAACAATCTCTGACGTACCTGACATCCTTAGCTCTATAGTTAGTCAATTACCTTGTAGATGCAAGTTCCTTCCACGCCGTTTTGACGTACTACTTCAATAGCTTTATTGAAAACTTCATAACTGAATGCAATCTTAGTAAATTGAAAGCCTCCAGAACAAGATACTTGTATCTTATTTTCTCCATTGGATTTATAATATCCAAACTCACTTCTATTAATTGTTTGTCCCCAAGAAGCAAATTTATTTCTTACCAATTGACAAGCTTTATATGGTGTTTTTTTTCCCCAGCTAATCCAATCACCCTGTCCTGAACTGCTACTGCAATAAGCAAGTTTAATATACTTCCGATTTCTCATATTTCTTTTTGAAGATTGAGTAGACTGCGCTTGTATATTATTAGTACGAGGTAGTAAACTTGTTCTTGAATAACTCCTTTTTTTAGAAGGTTTAGTAGATTGGATTGGTATATTAGGACAATAGAATTTTTTACCTAGAGTAGCTAACGTCTCAATAAATATTAGAGACCTTTGTTTAATTTCATTACTGTAATTCAGAGAATTTATTTCTTCTGTTGTATTTTTATAAAATGTCTTCCATGAACCTGATGTTTGAGCTTTAGCACATACAGCTTTTGCTCCTATAGGAATAGTATTTTCTCCTTGAGGAGACACCCATAATTGACTTCTAATTTTTGAATTTTGCCTCATTAATATTTTTTTATATTCACTAATAACTTGAGTATCAATATTATTTGCAGTGACTGAATCAGCTAATCCATAATTAATAGAAATAGCAACAAAAACTATTGTTATACAATTATATATATTTTTCATTTATTATTAATGATTGATTGTTGTATTATTATATTTTTATCTAAATTGATAATTTTAAACCACCGTAAATATACGATACAACATTTCTGTTTTATTTTTGAAAAAACTTCGTACATCTGAAGAGTATAAAAATCAAAGGTCGTGTATCGAATAAACTACTCAAACATCAATTTTTAACGCGATTAGGCATTTTTTGTACCCAAAAGCTTTAACTATATACAATTAAATTTACTACGAAATGGTAAGCCAGTGCTACCGTCGGCAGCACTGGCTTAATAACTTCTTTAAATCAGGAGTATCGATATAGTTATAGCGGTATTCTAAGCTGCCTGTTAATTCTTTGTCTAATTTTAGGTGTGGGAGCGTAAATAAAATCTGGTGGGTCACTTTGAAGGTGAGATTCCCAACGACACTGGCTTAAAATCATACGCATCAAATTAATATCAGATTTTGAAATAGGGATAGCTCGACGAGTGGATAAACGTTTACCGCTAATTTTGCCATTAACTTTTATATTCAAAGCTTGTACTAGTTTGCATATTCTCATATTTACAGAATGCATACCATATCCACTGCATCCACTTTCTTGACAAACTAATATAACTTCTCGAATTTCTTTTTTAACCTGTCCAACAGATTTGATATTTTCAGCTACCCTCTGTATTTCAGGGGGATTCGCTAATGCAAGTTGAGAACTGGCGAAAATACTGCATATAGTAGAAAAAAGTATGATACTTTTAACAATTTTCATAGTTATTAGAAGTAGTAAATAATTTAATTAATCTTCAATGCTGTTTCTATCATGCGGAATCTTGATGCCTAAAGAGCAAAATTATTTTAAAACCAATCTAGACCAATTTTTTGGTTCCACTATACCTTAAGAGTATTTATACTTTCTACATTTCAAGGCTTTTATACACCATTAATTATTTGATGTCCAAGTATGTAATTTAGTTAGTCTAGGATTAGAAGGTATGGATAAATGAAATGATTTTGTATTGCCTTTAACTCATTTAAAGGTCTTGGTTGCTTAAATCCTGGTTCAGAAACACAATTAATTGCAGCTCCGTCTTGATACTGAGCGGAATAAAACCAATAAGTTTTTCCTTTACTTTGAAACTCTGATTTATAGAAGACAGTAAACTTATCATATTTGTTTAGTTGCTGATTTTTTTTACAACTACCATCAATAGATATTTCTTGAGCAACAGTTGGAAGATTAGAAAATAAAGTCAGAATAATTCCAGTTGCTAGAGTTGTTTTAAGAATGAAATTATAAATCATACAATATCCTGATGAATAAGTAAAAACATGATTTTTGGTGAGGTACTATCGACCAAAAGATAATATTATTTTCTAAACTCAGCAAAAAAATTTGAGCTAACAGTATAGAGTAACAAAGTTCTCTTAAGTGCTGAATTTAAATACTTAATTATTAACTGCGACATCCGTATTTTTTTAAACTGCGAATAAGGGTTGCTTTTTCTTTCTCGCTAGCATCAAACATCCCGGATATACCTTTATTAATTGGTTCTAATGCTCTTGGTGATTTAAAAGGGGTCTCATAATTCCTTTCTAATCTACCATTTTTGAGTAACGCTGACCCTAGATAATTTCCGTTTTTAAATAGTATTTCTCCACGACTAGTTTGTATAGCTCCATTAAAGAAGATGCCAGTAGTAACACTACCATAAGCAATATTAGTCGAAGCAACACAGACACGACCTCTGGTATTTGAAGGGTAAATGGATATTCTAGCTTCGTACCCAGACCAATCACCCAAAAAAGGTGCTAGTTTTGGCTCAATTTTTGACCAACGACTGACTAAAGATTCTCTTTTGTTTTTTTCAGCTTGAGTACGAATATCTTGAATATGATGAGCAATTGAGCTATTGTTCTTTAGCGAACTAACGTGTTCTTGCAAATCTTTTTGTAATCTTCGCAAATCTGTATTTGTTGGCTGTCTATTTTGGGCTAATACTGATAAATGGTTAGTACAAAAAATTGCTATGCTTAACCCTAAAGTAAATATGTACCTAGTTTTCATTAATTTATTTGCTTTACTATTTACAGTTGAAATTAGATGTCTCTATTGATAGTGAATTGTAGTAGCAATAAATTAGTAGAGTATTTGTCGAGTAATGTTTTTCCGCGTTCAAGTTCGTATAGCGTGTCTAAATGACTCAGCGACTTAATACGGAGTATCGCACACTTTTTCCAATACTCTTTCAACCTTCTCTATGACTTTCGTGTGAAGGTTGACTGCGTTTGTTTTCCTAACGGCTTATTGTTAGATAATTAACACTAATTTGATTGCAAATTTATAGGTTATTTTGCTTACAAGCCTTAATCAGCGGATAAATTAATTGACCTCTAGTTGATTAATAACCAAAGACTT
>CAKZYM010000555.1 GCA_937884685.1 uncultured Calothrix sp. | reverse complement strand
ACTGCTAATTGGTTTTGCTGTTTAATTTTTTTGATATTCTGATTGATTTCTTGAGATTTCCTTTTGCTTTGCTCCCAATCTTTTTTAACTTTGACGATTTCTACAATTAATCTTCTCCGATTTACTAAATCGTCTTTATCGGTGGCTAAAAATGCATAGCGCAAATCTCTAATAATATTTTTCTGGATATCGTTGGTACGTACCCATAAATTATGTCCTTCAGCGGTCAAACCTTCTTTCATCGATTGACGATAAAAGTTAATTGAAGCATTCACCCTAGCCGATAATTTTGCCCAAGTTCGTAAATGAATGGGGTCATAAACTAAGGGTAAATCAACATCGATTTTGTGCATGGGACTCAATAAAGCCAAGTTTTCTTTTTGATTCTCTTGATACCAAAAAGACAGGGAACGATAGTTTTTACTACCGCTACCAATCAAACCGACTCCTCGTTTAGCACACCAGACAACACGAGGGACATCATCTCTTACTCTTGCTAATGCTTGTCTGGCTTCGGAATCTGGAATTACTCCTTGGAATATTCCATAAACTCTATCAAAATGCTGCACATCTATACTAATTCCCGTACCAAGACTGGGAGTTACAAAAACAGCATCGTATTCGGGAATTTTTTGATTAATTGATGCTACGAAATCAACAGCTTCATGTCCCGGTGTATTAGTGGTATGACTGCTGACTATTAAAGTTTTAGGATATAAATGTCGTAGCTTATCCAAACGCTCTTTTAAATAGCGCTCGATGGTTTCACTACTGTAGCGTCCGGAACGACTATCGGTAGTTATATAACATTTTCTTCCAGCAAGTAAGTCTAATTCTAACTGCTGAATTAACGGTGTAGGATTGGGAGAATCATAAAAAGTTACATCCCAAGCTTTTTCCGGTTTCCATTGATTTACTACAACCCAAGGTATTAATTGTATTCCGGCTAATCTTTGGAGGTATTCTAAAGAAACATCTGATAAATCCGCATCTTGAGCAATAACTAATCCTCCAGTTGTCAAAATAGTAGAAATTAGCTGTTGAAATAACTTTAAAATTTTAACTCGTTTATCTTTACAAGTAGTGCTGTGTAGAAGATGCCATAAAGATTGTTCGACTTCATCTAAAATTACAATCGCTCCTTTCCAGTGGTCGGGATTGAGTTTCCAAATCGAATCAATACATAATCCCCGAGTGGGAACATCATGCTCGCTGCTTGCAATATTATCTTGCTTGCTGGTTGTAATATTAGGGAGCAAGATGCTCCCACTACTAATATTTTTACAGCTTTTAATTCCCCATTCCTGATAACCTACACCCCATTTAATCCCGACTTTTTCGCACAGAAATTTACCTAATTGAATTCTATGAGTAATTAATAAAACGGGTTTATTTCTATTTAATGCTTGTTTGACAACTTCTTGTAATGCTGTAGTTTTTCCAGTCCCTTTTGCTGACTTTACTCCTACTAATCCCGAAGTCGGAAAAGGTATCTCACCTAAATAACGGCGATTGACAGTAAGTGCAGCAGGAATTGTTAAATTAGTATGGGGTTTACTATGAGCAAGATAAATTTCTAAATCCAGACTTTGACGATAGATTTTATCAAAAGCAACTCCACCTTTTGCCACAATAAATTCATCAACACCTTTTTCCATCCCCGGAAGCTCAATTACTTGAACCGGACAATTTTTCTCTTGAAATAATAAACCAAGTTGAGATATTGCGTTGTTTACAGCATTAACTTTTTTAAGTTCTGTCTCAAAATCAAAACAAATATGAATAGTACGTTTAGTAATCGTAAAAGCTGCTAAATCCGCAATCAACTGACGACGAATAACTTTACCAAACTTATCTTTAATAACTCGATAACCGCTGGTAATTCCAGGAACTCCAATCGCTGCATATCCTTGAGTTAACAGGGTTGCTGCTTTCTTGACACCTTCACAGAGGATGACCGGGATATTGTGTTCCATCACCCATTTCCAGAAACCGATAGCAGCACCATCCTCAGCAACCTTGATATTTTCCGGTAGCTTGACGTTGTATCTCTGAGCTACCTGCTCCCAGGTCTGTAACGGTACTCTCAGACAAAATATTCTTGTCGGAGTACAAGGAGGATGTTCGTACTTAATAAATTTACCTTTCTCATTTATACGAGGCTGGTTTGGTTTGAAGCATCCCCACTCCATCATGTGCCAATTATTCAGCACATCAACCCCAGAACACCACCAACCACCAGCGTTGACGTGAGCATAACGTTCTAACCACCGGCTTTTGACTATTCCAGTATTTGTACGGGGAATAAGTTCGGAAATAAATAGATAATCGTAAGCATTTTTGTCTTCAAGAGAGCGAAAATTAAGTTTTACCAGGTGTAAATCAATGCCACTACTATTGACTAATTCTTCTAGATGCTCTGGCTTTAAATAGTGCAAATGCATTATGTAGGGCGGAAAGTGCGGACAACGGATTTGAAAAATTTACCATGCAGTCGCCGGTTTTTATATAAGGGATTTAATGGATTTTAATGTGCTTATTATTATTTAGTGACGGGAAATACTTCGGTTTCATCAAAAAATATTGATTTTTCCTTTCATCTTGTCCAAGTAATAGATTTGTATTGTAACTTTTATTCTATTATTTATTCGCTTTATCAGTATAAATATCAAATAAACAACTTTTATATTTATTTTATTAAATAGTATCTTTCTATGATGTATATGCTTGAGCGTGGTTAAAAGAACTGCTAGCTTTAATCTGTTAAGGAAATTTTTGCAATAGTATTTATGAATTAGTTAGATGTAAATTAAGTTTGTATTTGATGGTATATCAGTACCATTAGTTTAAAGTAATTTGATTTTGCAATTCGATTTTAATTAAATAAAACCTCACCCCCGTCCCCTCTCCTTGTCAAAAGGAGAGGAGTGAAATATAGCGAGCTTAAATAATTTAATAATTAATCGCTAACAGCTTCTTAATTATCCCTACGGAACAAAAACTTTAAAATTTCTAAACTGAGAATACAGCTAATTAACCATACTAAACCAGCAGCGTATCCAGCAATTATATCTGTTGGCCAGTGAACTCCTAAATAAAGACGACTGAAGCCAATTGCTAAAATTACTAAAGTTATAAAAAATAAAATTATACTGCTCCACGAACGAAAGTTAGCTATTAGTAAATAACCGATAAAACCATAAACAACTAAAGAAACCATCGCATGTCCGCTAGGAAAACTATAATTAGTAGCATCTACAATTCTTTCCCACAAAGCTGGTCTCACACGAGCAAATATATTCTTTAACCATAGGTTTAAACCGATACCACCAGAAGTGACTATAACTAAAGTAAAAGCGCTAGCGTATTTTCTAGTAACTAATAAGATTATTCCTACAAAGCAACTAAGATAAATTAAAGTTGAACCATTACCGAGAAAGGTAATCCCAGTCATGATTTGATTTAACAAAGGTGTATGTCGTTCGTAAATGCTTTGCAAAATTGCTGTATCAAGCTCTGTGGTTTGTTCTGAAAACACTCTTTCTGCAATCTGAAAAAATCCCCAGACACAAAAAGCTGCAATAGCAAAACCTCCAACCCAAATTAATGATAGTAAAGGGGATAATCGAGAAGATACTTGTTGTTTCCAGCCTTTAATTAGTTTATTAGTGTAGTTGAACATGAATTTAAATTAATAGATATGCGCGGATTTATGTGTTTTGCAATACGTTAATATTTAGCTTTATTGAGAATAACAAATTTAGCTTAAGGCAACGTAAAATATTGTTTTTTAATCAAAATAGCCCTCACTCTAAAAGAGTAGGACTACAATTATGAAGCCCACCTGCGTAGGCTTAGCTAAAAGTAAATTAATAAAATCAAATTATGGTTCCTAATATTATAGAAGTTGAAAGATACCTTCACGAACATATTCCACTATCTAAAAGTATGGAGGTTAAAGTTAAGCAAGTTGATGAAAATGGAATTACGTTAAAAGCAGCTTTATTACCAAATATTAATCACCGTTCTACAGTTTTCGGTGGTAGTATTTCTGCTTTAGCAATTCTTGCAGGATGGACTTTGGTTCATACTAATTTACAAGACTTATCTTTGTCTTCTCGAATTGTAATTCAGCGTAATTCAACTGAATATCTTCAGCCTATTGATGGGGATTTTATTGCTGTTTGTCCGTTTCCTTCGGAGGAGGTTTGGCAGAAGTTTATCAAGATGTTGGAAAGAAAATCGAAGAGTAGGATTGAGTTGAATGTAGATGTTTTTGGAGATGGGGTAAAAGCGGGGAGTTTTACGGGGGTTTATGTGGCGATACGTTGATGTTTTAATTATTGAATATACTTTTGGTAATTATTGCATTAATAATGAAATACAGTGAAGTAAATCGATTAAAGAAGCTAATAAGAAGACTCCATTCTAAAACATTACCATCTGATGTCGAAAAAAAGATTTTTAAATTTAGGAAACCTGGATATGATTATTTATTTAAAATTGTTGATGAATCTACGCTGAGCGAGCATCAAGTTGCAAATATATTGAGAATATTATGTACTATGAGAGGTTATGGGGAAATCAACTTATTTATCAATAAGCTATTATCATTAGTTGAAGATGAAAGATTAAAAGTTAGTTCAACAGCATCGTATCTTTTAGAATTTTTATTACAGATGAAAGAAAACTTTAATTATCTAGATATTCCTTTAGAACGAGAGCAATTAATGAAAGGATTCTAATTTATTAACAGTTCATTTATATATAGTTTATAGCAATCCTAAATCATTGTAAATTTTACGGATTAATTTGTATTGGAGCAGGTGCTGTTGGGGCTGGAAGTTTTGCAGGTAAATTAGTATTTTGTAGATTGGGAGGAATAAAATAAAATATAGTAGAAATTATAAGACTTAAAACAGCTAAACTAATATAAATCAGGGAAACGGTAGGAAAGCTTAGAATTTTACGAATGGAAATATATTCTTTCAAATCCTTATTCTTTGTGTATTTGCGAGCAAATGGGTCCAAAAGATGAAAGTTAAATTTGCGAGTTTGAAACGCTTCATCAAGCTCAGCACTATTTAAGAAATCACTAATTAGTCTCTGACGATACATGAAACGACGCTGAAGTTTACGCCAATGAGCATCCAGCATCATGAATAATAGGGGTGGTACAGCCGAAAAGATAATGTACTTATATATTTCAGGTTTTCCTAAGATTACAGCAATGTAACCCGTCCATGCAACTATTGCCCAGTTTTTAATACTATTCCCAATGTCGTCAATTTTGCGAATAGAACTGTGTATATAATCGAGTTCTTTGTTCAACATTTCTAGACGGAATGCAAAAGCATCATTTTTAGAAGAGTTTTCGTTTGCTTGAGGTAACATTAAATTTAACAATAAGGTAAAATTTCTCACACAATAATATCAAAAGTGAGTAGGTTATGAGAACATAAAAACAAAATAACTACTCTAAAATCCCTACCAAAATCTTGACAATCTCTTCTAAACCATCAGGTAAAGTATAAGAGCTAATATCTCTTGTTATAATACGTGAAGCTTGTTCCAAAATACCGAATACCCACACATCACCCATTGTGACAACACCGTAAATTATATCTGGTGATTTTTCGAGGGTTGCCATTGCAATCATTTCTACTGCAAGTTGAGTAAAACCTTTTGTCAAATCATCGCGTTTTGCTTCAATTACAATTAAACTGTGTTGAGATTGAATCAAATAATCAAGATTTCCTTGAAGCAAGTTATTTACCTTTACTGGATATTCAATTCTCAAAAGTCGCTTGGTAATTACTGCAACTCTACTCAAAACAGGTGCAATTAAAATTTCTCTTTTTGCTGCTTCGCTACTAAGACTTACATAGGGAATAGTTTCTTCAATTGAGTTATGGAGTTCTGTTAAACCCTCGATTTCGCGATTAGTTTTGGGGAGTTGTAAACGTTTACGAGTGAAAAAGTAGTCAAACTCAGCTAAAATTTCATCTGTATCGTTGGATAATTCAAAGTAAGAGCGAAAAGAATAATTGGAATTTTCGTCAAGGATAGACATGGAGATTTTAAACTTTGTTTATTACGTATTATTGTTGATTCCACTACATGTTTAACCTCACAATGTCATATGAAACATCCATATCCTTGTTAAGAAGAGGGAATTAAAATATTAGGAATTAACCAGATTTTTTATTCTATAAATTTCGTACATCATTAAACTTCCTGCAATAGCTAAGTTAAGAGAATCAACTGTACGTGCTATGGGAATACGAACAAGATGTTTACATAAATCTCGCTGTTGTTGAGTTAATCCTTTTCTTTCTTCTCCTAAAAAAATCATCGTTGTTGTAGGATAATTAAATTGATGAAAATCAACTGCACCATCTGGTGAAGCACCAATCACATGACAATTATGATTTTGCAACCATTTGTATAATTTTGAGTAACCAGTGCGGATAAATTTCTGGTTGTAGATGGAACCCATCGAAGCTCTAACTACATTCGGGTCAAAAGCGTCGATGCTGTTTCCCAAAAAGATAAAACCAGCACCACCAAATGCTTCAGAGGTGCGAATTAATGTACCAAGATTTCCCGGAGAACGAATTGTTTCTAATATTATCCAGCAAGTTTTTTCTTGGATAGAAATATCATGCAATTTCGTCCAATGCTGACGAACAATTGCACCTACACCGGAAGCTTTTTCTGTATGGGAAATAGAGCGAAATTTTTCTGGAGAAATGTTAAGACAGGATATTCCAGCGCGACGATTTTGACGTACTAGTTTGCGAGCAATGACTGATGTCAGCAGCTTCTCGCTATAAATAATAGTGGAAATTTCAAATTTGTTATCAACAATTCTAATAAAGTTACGGACACCTTCTACATAGAATTGTTTGGTTGAATCGCGATAGTTTCGATAAGTTTGCAGCTTGCGGATTTCGTTTATTTTTGCTGCACTGATATCAAGTTTTAACGATTGTCTCTGATTAGAAATATTACCAAGAGCCATCCTCCTTCAGAGCGACTTGGCTCGTGACGAAATTTACTTTTTTTAACATGAGATATTGCGGTAATTGTGCCGCTGATATTGATTTTAAGAGAATTTTAGCATAATAAATCGGTTTTCAAATCCGCCAGGGATTTACAATCCCTGTCTAATAGCAAAAGTCCTCTTAAGAGGACTAAAAAAGTATATTTTTAGCCCACACAGGTGGGCTTTGTTTGTTTAGCCCCAGACTTATAGTCTGAGGGTATATATTATTTCAATTAACTAGGCACCAACAGATTCTTTCGCAGCGTAAAGTACCTCAACGTTAATATCTTTAACACCTTTTTCTCGTGCAAATTTTTCGGTGTTTCGCTTCACTTTTCCGCGTACAAATCCAGGAATTTTGTTTAATTCTGCTAATCCTTCTTTTGTCCAACCTAAGTCTGATTCGGCGGATATTCCTTTGGTAATTACTTCTTTGGTATCGTGTCCACCAAATATTTCTAATAAGTGGTCTTCCATTCCCAAAGTGAAGGAATTATATACTAAGTCGGCGATTTGGTTGGTTCCTTCGTAACCCATGAAGGGTTTATATCCGATAGGGAAATTCTGAATGTGAATCGGTGCAGCGATTACTCCACAAGGAATATTTAAACGCTTACCTACATGACGCTCCATTTGAGTACCGAAAATTGCTGAAGGTTCAACTCTGGCGATCGCATCTCCAATAGCACCGTGGTCATCGGTAATCAGTACTTCATCGCAGTACTCGCTAACCTGCTCTCGGAACCAGTCTTGGTCGTATTTACAGTAAGTTCCAGCCCAAACTACATGAATCCCCATTTCCCTAGCTAATATCTTGGTAATCGCAGCAGCATGAGTATTATCACCAAATACAACAGCTTTTTTACCAGTCAAATTCTGACAGTCAATCGAACGAGAGAACCAAGCAGCTTGAGATACATGTAAAGTTTGCTCGTTGATAAATTCTTCGTAATCAACTTCGGCACCTTGTTGATTAATAACCTGCTGAATTTTACGGATACAGCGAGCATTTTCTACTACTCCCATCGGAGCAGTATCAATGTAAGGCATTCCGAATTCTGCTTCTAAATACTTGGCTGAAAGTACCCCAAGTTCGCGATATGGAACCAAGTTAAACCAAGCTTTGGGTAAATTTTTCAACTCGTGAACCGAAGCACCTTCCGGTATAACCGCGTTAATTTCAATTCCCAAATCGTTCATTAATTTCTTCAACTCGGTACAGTCATGTAAATTATGAAAACCGAGAGTTGAAATACCAATGATATTTACAGAAGGTTTTTCAGTCTTATCCTCTGGAAGTTCGCCTTTTTTACGAGCTTTTTCAATATAGAATTTAACAACTTGCTGCAAAGTTCTGTCAGCAGCTTCCAATTCGTTAACCCGATAATGGTTAACATCAGCCAGCATTACATCCCCTTTCGTGTCCATGCTTGCTCTTTCGACAAAATTCTCTAAATCTTCCTGGAGAATGCTGGAAGTGCAAGTGGGAGTCAATATGATTAAATCGGGGTTTTCTTCAGAATCCTTGCGGGTAATGTTATCCACAACCTTTTCTTGAGAACCCCGAGCAAGAACATTGCGGTCAACAACACTAGCCGTTACCGGAGTAAAATTGCGTTCCCGCTCCAGCATCGAACGCATCACATTAAAATAATCATCACCCAGAGGAGCGTGCATAATCGCGTGAACGTTCTTAAAAGAACTGGCTACTCGTAAAGTACCAATGTGAGCCGGGCCAGCATACATCCAGTAAGCTAATTTCATGAAAAATGTTCTCCGTTTTATAGAACTAAAGTTGTCCGAAAATTGGACTATAAGTGCTTTAATTTATTAACGTTTTCAATTGTCGCAAAATAAGTAGTTATGAAACAGAGAAGTTAATAGAAGTTGATTTAACGGTTAATTTTTCTAACAATTCAATTTTTTTCAAGCAATTTATAAGTTAAGTAACGTTTTTATTAATAATTTTAAATTAAAGCAAATATTATTGTAGGGTGTGCTACGACTCTACTATCTTGGATAATAAATTACCATTTTGAAAATGCCGTAACGCACCATTTTCCGAATTAATAATATTAAACCACAGAGACGCAGAGAAGGCAGAGAAAAGAGATTTTATCGGAATTTTGCGTAAATTTACAGATTATGCTGTGAGTTAAAATCTTAGAATCTTACAGCTAAAAATTAAAAATAAATATATGTCAGTTCTCACTGATTCTCTTAACCGAATCATGCAATGGTTAGAGGAAAATAGACCAGATTATGCAGAGTCATTTTTACCAGGTTTAAGTGATGAAGAAATTCGGGAGAAATTAAGCAATGTTGAATTAGAATTACCCGAAGAGATTTATGAATTATATCGTTGGAGAAATGGTAGTCAAAATGGTGAGGACTCAAAATCTGTAATTTTCCCTTGTATGGAATATATGTCTTTAGATGAAGCTCTTGAATATTATGATGATTTTGTAGAGAATACTATAGATGTTTTCGATGAACAAGATTTCCAAGGGATTTTTGAATTATTAGATACAAAGCAGATTAATCAATACGGTGATAAAAAATATCTGTTCCCATTTTATCGTTCTAATTGTGATTTTTTAGCTATTTTTCTAAGTAAAGAAAGACAATATTATTCACCAATTATCAATATAGATGACGTATTAGAATTAAGTTTTATCTACCGAAATCTAACATCAATGATGCAAACTCTTGCTGAATACTTAGAAACAGGTGCCCATTATTTGGATGAAGAGCAAGAATATTATTTGAATGGGAATGAAGAGAAAATGGAACCAATTTTTAAGAAATATAATCCGGGACTCGAATTGATTGGTTGATACCAAAATTGGATGTTATGTAATACTCCGCAGCCCTCACCCTGGAAGGGTGGGGCTACCATTACAAAGCCCACCTGCGTGGGCTATAAATTTTAGTCCGTGAAGACGGACTTTGTAAATGTAGCCGCACCCTTTAGGGTGTCGGTGATGAGACGAGATTATACTCCGTTCCAATTATCTCAATTAAGCCGTAACCAACCTTCTCAAAGATTCAGCCCGACGTTTAGCTACAGCATTTTTCTTGTCAAGCTCTAATGCTTTTTCGTAATTTTCCAAAGCTTGAGCATTTAACTTTTTACGCTCGTAAGCGTGACCTAAGTTATTAAGTGCTGTAACGTATTCTGGTTGCCTTTTCAATGCTTCTTTATAGTTACGAATTGCTAAGTCGTACTGTTCTTGAGCAAAGTAAGCATAACCTAAACCGTTGTAAGTTAAGGTGACGAAACTTTCTATTTGAGCGTCTTTTTCTTCTTCTTCTAATGCTTCTGCTGATTTGATTGCTTTTTGAAATAAATTAACTGCTTGATTAAACAGTTTTTTCTGAGAATAGATACTACCTAATTGATAATATTCTGCAACCGAACCGGGTTCTTTTTTCAGTTTAGAGCGCAATTTAGAAAAAGAACCTTCTAGCTTGCGAGATTTAAATATTTCGCGAAAAACAGCTATAACTGCAACGAACAGCAAGCCTACGAAAATAGATAGATAAATTACTGCTAAATCGGTATTCATATCAGTTAACAGTTAACAGTGAGTAGTGACCAGTAATCAGTTATTGTAAGTTAATTATTAGGATACTTGAATTAATCGTAAGAAAAAATTACGAATTGCTAACGGTTTTTCTATTTGTATTGAAACTAAAATTTTAAACCAGTATTAGAAACCCAAAATAACCAACCAGCTAAAAAATACTGATAACTGTTAACTGTTCACTGATAACTGATAACTGTTCGCTGGTAAACCCCAATATTCAGCGCGTTGTTTCAACCAACCTTCTTCTATATAATTGGCGATTAATTGGCTTACTTGTCGTCTTAGTTCGTCGTGTTGTAATCCTTTTGGTATTACTACTGACAAGGGTTGTGTTGATATTTTGGTTGGTAGTAGACGATATTGAGAATTTTGTTTTACCCAGTTACTAAGGCTGGTTATATCGGCTGCGAAAGCTGATACTTGGTTGTTATCGATGAGTCTTTGTCCTTCTAAGTAGGATTCAATTCCTATTAATTCTGCTTTAGGGAGATAATATTTAAGTGCAGCTATGGTGCTGGAGTTTTTCAGGACGGCTATTTTACTGCTTTGTAAGTCAGTTAGCTTTTGAAATGATGTGCCTTTTGTGGCTATGATTCCGCCATCTAAGTAGTAAGGAATGCTGAAGTTTACGATGCGCTCTCGTGAAGGAGTTGCTGTTACTTTGGCAATTGCTATATCAACTTCACCTTTTGTAACTGCTTTGAGTCGCTGTAAGTTGGTGACGGGTTTTAATTTAACGAGTTTATCTAATTTATTTTGATCTAATTCTTCTGAATTATTTGTGTTTGATTTAATTAATAAGTCTTTTGCTAATCTTTGCGCTAGTTCGATTTCTAATCCTTGTAAATTCCCGCTTTCATCTCGAAATGCTAAAGGTGGAAAATTATCTTTGACTGCAACAGTAATATAGCCGCGTTCTTGAATTTCTTTTAACGGTGCTGCAAATACTGGAAATGTTCCAGCATTGAGGAATAAAAAAGTTAAACATAGAAAAATTGCAGCGGTTAGTAGGGTATGTAACTTGCGCTGCGGATTGTATTGGTAATTATTTCGGTAAATCAACCGCAATTTTAACGAATCAATCATTATTTGCAACACTAGTTACACCAATTCTATTTTGGATTTTAGATTTTAGATTTTTGAGACACTACGTTGCCAAGTTTTCATTGATTATAGTAGGTGTTTTGGATTTTGGATTAAATTTATGGAGACAATCCAAAATCCTTTAGCGCAGCGTGTCCGTAAGGACATAATCCAAAATCCAAAACTTTATTTCGCTTGACCGGCCATTTCGGCAACTTTGGTAAAACCATCAGGGTCTAAAACTGCCATTTGAGCCAACATTTTACGATTAATTTCGATGTTGGATTTTTTCAAGTTACCCATGAATTTGCTGTAGCTCATACCGTGTTGACGACAAGCAGCGTTGATACGAGCAATCCACAGACGGCGAAAATCACGCTTACGTTTTTTGCGATCGCGATAAGCGTAACGCAGCGCTTTCATTACCTGTTGGTTAGCGGTTCTAAATAAAGTAGAGTGAGAACCACGGTAGCCTTTAGCTAGTTTAAGGATTTTTTTGCGGCGTTTGCGAGCAACATTACCGCGCTTTACTCTTGGCATGGTTTAATAATTTCCTTTGGATTTGACAATTATTTTCTGAAGTCTACTTTCTAGGTAAATATGGAAGCATACCGCGTACATTATCTTCATCGCGCTCGTTAACGAGTACAGCTTTAGAAAATTTACGCTTTTTGTCGGTAGTCTTCTTTTCTAGAATGTGGTTTTTGAAAGCCTTGCGACGAACGATTTTACCCGTACCAGTAGCACGAAACCGTTTAGCAGCAGCCTTACGAGATTTTAGCTTAGGCATTTTTTTATGTTTCTACACATAGACACAATCCCATATTATAGTTCGTAATCAGAGCTATAGCTGAACTAAGTTATTAATTCATGGATGAGATAGAGATTGTGGATTATAACCCAAATTGGGCGAATATGTTTGAACGTGAAGCGGAAGCTATTCGTGGAGTGGTGAAAAAAGATTTAATTGTAGAAATTCAGCATATTGGCTCGACTGCGGTACCGGGATTAGCTGCGAAACCAGTTATCGATATTATGATTGGGTTGCGCGATTTATTAGATGGGAAAAAAATTATTCAACCCCTTAAAGAATTGGGATATGTATATTGGGCTGATAATCCTGATGATAAAAAGATGTTTTTTGTCAAAGAAATGCCACCATACGGGGAAAAACGTACCCATCACGTTCATGTAGTCGAAATTAACGGTGAATTTTGGCAGCGTCGATTATTTAGGGATTATTTAAGAATAAATCCACAAGAAGCTTCAAGATATGAAAAATTAAAGCGGGAATTAGCAGTAAGATTTCGTGACGATAGAGAAGCTTATACAGAGGGAAAAAGCGATTACGTCGCGGAAGTCATGGAAAAAGCACGACGGGAATTTCAAAATAATTAAGAAGATAATAGCTAACTGTTTTTCGCGATAGATTAAAAATGTCAACTATTATCAGCATTAACTGTGTCCAAAGATGAGCCTCCAGTACACCTACATCTATTAGAAAGCTTTAATGCTGGCTGGGATGGTTTGAATCTCATCTATGAAATAGAACCGCGTAATGAAGCGCCTGAAATGGACTTTGGTCAGCATTTTATCATTATTGCTCGCGGTGATTTTCGTGCTAGCTATATGCTTAACGGAAGCTGGCACGAAGTGGATTATACAAAAGGTGATATTGCGATTATTCCCGCTAGTCACGGTTTTCCAAAGACGCAAATTGACCGAGAAGTACCCTTAGTAGAATTATTTATAGACCCTCGGCTTATTACTCGTAATGCTTGTGAGTTAAGAAATGTAGAGAATATTGAGTTAGTACCGCAGTGGCATATACGCGACCCTTTAATTGAGAATATGGCTTTAGCATTAAAAGCTGAATTGGAATTAAATGGCGCACAGAGTAAGTTTTATGCAGAATCAATGGCTACGGCGCTTTCAATGCATTTACTTAGTAGATATTCATCGCGTCAACCGCAAATTAAACAATATACCGATGGATTATCCAATTATAAATTAAAAGAAGTTATTGACTATATTCAGGAAAATTTAGATAAAAAACTCACTCAAGCAGAATTAAGCAAGTTGGTTTGTATGAGTCCCCATTATTTTGCAACTTTGTTTAAGCAATCGATGGGAATGACACCCTATCAATATGTAATGAAATCTCGAATTGAAAAAGCAAAGCAGTTGTTATTGAAGAGAGATTTAACAATAGTAGAAGTTTGCGGAGAAGTTGGTTTTCAGAATCAAAGCCATTTTACAAGAGTTTTTCGGCAATATACTAACGTGACTCCGAAGAAGTTTCGGGAAGGAATGAGTTAAGAGTTATTTTAGATTTTAGATTTTGAATTTTGGATTTTGGATTATTTATTTATCCCCTCAATTACCGATTACCAATTACCGATTACCAATTCCCAATTCGAGAACATTAGAACAAATTTCGGAAAATTAGACAAGACTTTGATGGGGATGATTTTTTAAGCTGAGTTC
>CAKZYM010000554.1 GCA_937884685.1 uncultured Calothrix sp. | reverse complement strand
CTATATCACAACCTAAAAAGTTATCCATCTTCTGTCATTCTCCGAAAAATTTTGTTTTTTATAATCTCAAAAGCATTATCGGAAAGTTACAGAAGAGGGATAATGAGTTGAAGTAACATCCTCTCCCTTACGAAATTCAAATATTACTTCTGGATAGGTCAAGGAAGAAGGTTTTATTTTCAGTAAAGAACTTTTCTCGTGATTCAGATATTTATTGAAAAAAGCAACGGTATAATCGTTAATAATTTTTATTGCTCGGTCTGGATTTATTGGATTAGAATTATCAGCAGCAACCCAATTTTCAAATTGAGTGAACGGTAAAGGTAATTTAGCATTTTTTAGTTCTGGTAATATAAATGGTAGGTCGTTAAAATAAAAATGACCAGTTCCGTTTATTAACACTTTATAAGCATCGCTTTGCAGGTGTTGAAAAAATGTTTTTTGTAATTCAATAGCTTCTTGGAAGTCTGGGTTTAAACTATTACCAGTTCCTAGAAGTTCACTGTTCATAAACATAAATGGTTGACTCAAACTTTTATTGATTCCATTAATAAAAAGTCCACCATCTAAATGAACTCCAGCTTTAAAGCGTTTGTCTTGTAATAATGTTTGAACGGTAGTAGCACCACCTAGTGAATGACCCAACATTCCAACTCGGTCTAAATCGAGTTTCCCGGTCAATATTCCTGATGGATTTTCACCTGCATTTATATCTATTAATTTATCTAAAATAAAACTTGCATCTTTTGCTCTAACTTCAACACTTTGTTTGAGGAGTTCTATAAATTTAGATTTCTCATCTGTATAAAATACAGGAGATTGAGTTATAACTCTTCCGTTCGGGAAAATACTTGCAGCAGAGTCATAGGTATGATTGATGCTAACTACTACATAACCTTGAGAAGCTAACTCTTCTACATTAATCGTATTGAATTCAGGTAGAATTCCGAAACCGTGGGAAAATAACAATACCGGATAATTGGATTTAGTTTGAGCAATCGGAGCGTTGATAATGCTGTGGGTTGGTGTAGTTGTAAATGAATCACTCAAATCTTCAGTAGATGTATCCCAGCTAAGTGCGATCGCCTTAATTAATGCTTTACTTAAATAGGGGGCAAAATTACCTCCCGATACTTTTTCGCTGGGATACCAAACCCTAACCATTAATTCTCGACGGTCGTTAGGGTCTGGGGTATATATTTCTTCTCGGTTTGAATCTACGAAGTAGTAAGAAACTGTACCTACGGAATAATCACCGCTCGGTTTTGGTAAAGGTGATAATTGAGCAGAATTAATACCATTAACCGGTTGGGTAATATCAATATCCGTTAAATTAACACCCAAACTAGTAATACAAACCATCAATAAACTTAGCGTCCAAGGAATTAAATAATTATTTAAGAGGAATATCATTTTCAGATTTCAACAAAGTTTTATTGATAATAGAAAATACTGATTATTTGTATTTTTCAAACTTTTGAGAAATACATACAGCATTTAATAGATTGCAGGAGATACACTCCCATATTCTAAAATTATTGTGGTACCGTCTGAATGTACCAACCGCTTTCTTGAAATATGCTGTAAGCTCTTTTTCTTCTGTAGTAAGCTAACAAAGCTTATTCATAAATATAGAAACAGGGAGCAAGATGCTCCCACGACATAATTATCACTACATTAAAATATACTTTCTCTAACTTATTAATTCCTAACTGTTCACTGCTCACTGTTCACTGTTAACTGCTAACTGATTTATCTAAATCCTAAAATTTCTGAAAATGCAGCCACGATATCAAGGTAGAAATTTCCCTGTACTTCGCGGAATAATTCAAACTTAGAACTGGGATTACCAAAAAACGGTCTTAAAAACCATCCTAACTGCATACCGACAAAGCCATAAAGCAGTAACCAAGACCTTAAAATAGCAGTTCGGGTACCCTTACCAGTTTCGTTTTCTTGTGAAAGTAGCTGCATTCCATCGTAAAGAAATTTAACTCCAAATGAACCCGTAATAGCAAAAATGGATACGTTAAGGATTTTGAAAAATTGGTAAGAATCGGGTGTGGTAATCAGGAAGAATAATGTTATTGGTGCAAAGCTGAAAAGCAATACGCTAATTACAGATACAGCGGTAAGTAATACTACAAAATGTTGTTTTAAAGTGCTGCGAGAACCGAATAAAACATTGAAAAAAAACAAAGTTGGAAAGCAAATCATTATCGACAGCAGATAGAACGCAGGAAGTTTGATAGTGCTGGTTAATGCTTGCATCCAACCATGAGAAGAACCAACTATTGCACCATAAATTGCAAAGAAAATAGAACTACAAACTAATAGAGAATTCGTTTTACTTTGCAATCTAATTTCTTGACTAATTTCTTGTAAGAAACCCTGTCTATCACGTAACAAGCTAAGTAAAACATTAAAATGCTGGTTTCCTTCAAATTGAGTCTTTTTTTCCAGCGCGTTATTTTCTTGATTCATTTTTTGTATTTATTATTATCTTATTTTTATCAGGGATTTTTATCGATTTTATGAATATTGAGAATGGGGAGAAAAGGAGAGAATAATTAAACTCCTAACTCATAAATATTCACTGTTCACTGTTCACTGTTCACTGATAACTGATAACTGTTCACTGTTACCTGTAACCTAAAAGGTGAGCTAAAGATTGAATAATACTCAGATAAAAATTTCCTTCTCTTTCTCGAAACAATGTAAAAGGTGAGGTTGGAGTGCCGAAAAAAGGTCTGAGAGTCCATCCTAATTGACTTCCGACAAAAGCATATAAAAATAACCAACCGCGCAAAATTTTACGACGGGTTACACTATTTTCACCATCTTGCTCTAGAACAACTTTTGCAGCTTTATATAAAGAAGAAATACCGATAATTCCTGTTGCTGCGAAAATAATTACATTTAACAGAATTAGGAACTGATAGTTTCCAGTACTAAGCATGAAAAATAAAGTAATTGGTGCAAAGCTGAAAAGCAATACACTTATTACTGAAACTGCAGTTAGCACTAAAGCAAAATACTGAGAAAAAGTTCTCTTATCGCCGAAAATTATATTTGCAAAGTATAGAGTTGGCAAACAAATCAACAATGTTATCAAATAGAGCGCTGGTAACTTAATCGCAGAAGATAAAGCCTGCATCCAGCTATGATAAGCACCAATAATTGCGCCATAAATTGCAAGAAATAAAGAGCTACAAACTAACAAAGAAATAACTTTATTTTGTAATCTAACTCCTTCACGAATTTCTTGGAGAAAAACTTGTCTTTCTCTTAGTAAGTTACTTAAAACGAAAAAATATTTATTATTTGTAGATTGTTTTTGAATCATTTATTTAAAGAGGTAATGGGTAATGGGTAATGGGGAATAGAGAACGCTATAAAAATATAAAAACTTTTATCATTAATTAGTAGAAGCTATTAATTTCAAACTATTATCATAAATATATTTTCAATCCAAAATCCAAAATCCAAAATTTAAAATCCAAAACTCCTAACTCCTAACTCCTAGCTTATTCCTCGTAGTCATTCCCAGAACCATATTTCCAAGCATCAACCCATCGATGCCAATAATATTGATAATTTTCTGATAACTTTTTATTCCAAGGTTCTAGCATTAGAGCGATATCGAATAAAACAGAATAAACACCTAAATTAATATAATGAATCATCCAATCTACTAAAGTTAGTATTCCAACTTGTGGAATAATCTTAAAAATTAAAATTGGATTAGCTAAACTTGTTTTGAAAAGCGTTTTTGTTAAACCTCCAAACTGCACTACGTCTTGCAAAAATGGTTTAAGCACTGGTTCACCCAGTTTCTCCATTTGAGCAAATACAACTGACAACAACTCATTAATTTGATTTGATGCAATTTTCTGATTTACGCCTACACTCATCGCTTTTTGAAATAGCCAAGTAACTGTTAAACTTGGTTGATATGGTTGCAGCAATGATAATGATGTAGATGATAATTGATTGGTTTGTAAAGCTTCATCAACACCCAGAGTTAAACGCTTAAGATTTCGTATCATTGCTCCGAAACCACCAAAACTCAAAGGAGATTGATTTCCGCTGCTATCACCTACTGGTAAAATGCGAGGAAATGGAGTTTTCAGAGGACTTTGACGGTAGGAAGGAAAGAAACCAAACAGCGCTCGTTTAAAGTCAAGCTGCTGTAATTCCACACCTTGATATTCTGGCATCAAGCGTAGATACTCTTCAAAAAAAGCTTCTAAACCGATATGTTCGGGATTTGCATCCATATAGGTAAACATATAAGTTGTCCTACCGTCCTTTGCTGGAAAAGCTTCCCAGAAATACTGACACTGGTTTTCTATTTCAGTGAAAGATAACAACAAGTCACCACAGTGGTTTTCCGGAAAACCTGAAGCACAAGTTCCTACAACCATACACAAAGCATCTGGTTTGACTCCCTGACGGATTTGTTGAGTGATGGGAGAAAAGTTTCCCATAGCATCAATCAATAATCTGCTTTTGAACTGATTGTTTACCATCACCCCATCGGGATGTACTACAGCTTCAGTAAAAGGTGTATTCTCAAACAGCTTTCCTCCTCTTTCCAAAAATCGCTGCTTCAAAGTTTCAAGTAAATAAACCGGATATACTCCAATATTAAGAACATTTTCTACCCAAACTTCTGTACCCGAACCAAAACTTACTCTAGCTGGATTATATTCAGTAGCTATGGCCTTTTCTACCTCTTCAGACGTAAGTAAATCTAATTCTAAAAGTACTTGTAATTCATTCCGGGATATGTTCCATTCTTGCTCCCTACCTTTTAAAATTCCCCTTTCAATTAACGCGACTCTTACACCTCGTGAAACTAAAGCACAACCAATTAAAATACCTAAAGTTCCACCAGAAATAATTACATCCCAATCTAAATTACCTAGAGGTTGTTGAGTTTCTTTCACAACTATCGGTACGGATATATTTCCAGATTTTAAAGATGTCAAGATACTATCTGCACGACGCAATCCTCCTAAAACATCACCAGGTAATTGCGACAGAATCTTCTGTGTTAAAGACATAATTATTACTTCCCCTGAATTATCAAAGCTGTATATATTTAATTCTCTTACTTTCTATGAAAATTATCCGGATAATTGATTATTTTGATTGTTGACACAAAGTAAATTATCAGCATTTCGGTATTATTTTTGACAAACATACTTGACCATAAATTTACAGAAAGTATAATTACATAAAGCTGTAAGTCAATATACAGATGAATAGTGTTTTTTAGAGTATTTTCCTAATATTATTCAAGTTTTATACTAGTAATATGATGCATTTAAGCTTTTTTTACCGTTTTTTGTCTGTATTTCCACTTTCAGTAGCGATTGAATCTACTTTAAATAAAATTAATTATTTGCGATAGCAAATAAAGAAACAGTGAAGTTGTCCGGAAAAGGTGTGATTAAAAAATAAAAGCGATTATTGTATAGAGCAAACCTAAAAAAGCATATATTAGTAGTTTGATGTATATCTAAAAAGCACGAATTTACACCTGTTTTTACATTTATGAAAATAGCTTTTATAGTAGATAGATTTCCAGTTTTATCAGAGACATTTGTAATTAATCAAATTACAGGTTTGATTGAGCGAGGACACGAAGTAGATATTTATGGAAGAGAGACTTACGATAACAAGCTGCATCCAGATGTAGAAAAGTATAAGTTAATTGAACGTACCCACTACTTACCTGAAATTCCGAAAAACTATTTAGCACGTTTATTTAATGTAGTGTATTTGTTCGCAAAGAACTTTTCTCAAGCTCCGCTGGTTTTACTACGTTCTCTGAATATATTTAAGTACGGTAAACGAGCAGCTTGTTTGAGATTATTTTATTCAACTTTACCTTTTCTCGACGCACCTAAATACGATATCATTCACTGTCAATTTGGCAGACAAGCAATCTGTAAATTCGGTCCCTATAGTTACGAAGGTTTAGTACTCCGCGAGATTGGTGCAGTTGAAGGAAAGTTACTAACGACTTTTCGCGGATACGATATCAGCTGGTATTTACATAAGTACGGTGAAAATGTTTACAACGGGTTGTTTGAGAAAGGAGACTTTTTCTACACTAATTGTGAATTTTTCCGACAGCGAGTAATTGAAGTCGGATGTGATGAAGAAAAGATTGTCGTTCACGGTTCGGGGATAAATTGCAGTAGATTTACATTTAAAGCGAGATATCCGGATGCTTCTGGGTTAATCCGTATAGCTACCACAGGACGTTTAGTAGAAAAAAAAGGCATAGAATATGCTATTCGTGCAATTGCTGAAGTCGCAAAAGTCTATCCCAATGTTGAATTCAATATTATTGGAGATGGAGAATTAAAAGAACGTTTTCTGCAAATCATTCAAGAATTAAATATTGAGGATAAGGTTCATTTAAAAGGATGGAGAAACCAAAAAGAAATTATATCTATTCTGGATGAAACCCATATCTTTGTCGCACCAAGCGTTACTGCTAGCGATGGGAATCAAGATGCTCCTGTTAATACTTTGAAAGAAGCAATGGCTATGGGTTTACCGGTTATCGGTACTCTCCATGGTGGTATTCCCGAGTTGGTTGAAGATAGTGTTTCTGGGTTCCTGGTTCCCGAACGAGATGAAACAGCTATTGCTCAGAAATTAATCTACTTAATAGAGCATCCAGAAATATGGCAACAAATGGGTTTATCCGGTCGCAAAAAAGTAGAAACGCACTATGATACAGACAAACTTAACTCCGAATTAGTCGAACTTTATCAACAGATATCGAGTAATAATTTGTATTCAAAAGAGGAGAAAAAGTCGCTTTCTTCTGTAAGTCCGGAATACATCTAAAGCATTCAAACAGCCGATATAATTTTATTTTTGTCTGCTGTTTACTTTCTTGTTTAGTATAAAAGTAGAGGATTAAAATATGAGTTCCAAGCCAGAAGTAACTATCATTGTTGCACCAAGAGAACGGTTTAGCTATACTCGCGAATCTTTAGAAAGTATTTACGAGCATACACAGGTACCATTCAAGTTAATTTATGTTGATGGTGGCTCCCCTTCTCATATTAAGAAATACCTGGAAAATCAAGCTCAAGAAAAGCAATTTCAAATAATTCGTACCGAACATTACCTTTCTCCTAATCATGCGAGAAACCTTGGTTTGCGTCAAGTTGATACCAAATACGTAGTTTTCATTGACAACGATGTAGTTGTTACTCCCGGTTGGTTAAAAACTGCGGTAGACTGTGCCGAAGAAACTAATGCAACAGTAGTTAGTCCCCTTGTATGTCAATACTTACCGCTACACGAAGAAGTTCACTGTGCTGGTGGTGAGTCGGGAATCAAAGTAGAAACTAAAAACGACACCACAAGAAGACGGTTTATTGAAAAGATTTTCAAACAAGGACGAAAAGTTGCAGATGTCCGTCCTCAATTACAGCGTCAAGAAACTGGATTGGCTGAATTTCACTGCATGATAGTACGTACAGAAATCTTCGATAAAATCGGTTTACTCGATGAAGGTTTACTAAATACCAAAGAACATGTAGACCTGTGTATTTTAGTAGCCGAAGCTGGTGGTACCGTTTACTTAGAACCAGATTCGTTAGTAACTTATGTTCCAGGCCCACCTCTAGAATGGTCTGATGTAGGGTATTATATGTTACGTTGGAGCGACGGTTGGGAAATGGCTAGTTTAAAAAGATTGCGCGAAAAATGGAATTTGAGCGAAGACAAGTATTTCCAAAATAAGTATAAGCGATTGGGATGGCGCAGAAAAATGACGATTATCGACCCAATTAGCAAGAATCTCAGCTTCGGAAATCGTTTCTTATCTAAAGTAATCGGTAAAGTTGTTGGTAAAGCAGATAGATTGCTCAACCACTACATTACCAGCACCTACGCTCGCAAACATTTGAAAAATAATTCTTCCAACCAAAATCCTCCAACTCACCCACCTTCTGCGGTTACAGCATCATCGCAGGGTT
>CAKZYM010000553.1 GCA_937884685.1 uncultured Calothrix sp. | reverse complement strand
GCTGTTAGGATGGCTGACGCTTCCAGGGAAAAAATTTGGCATCGGCGGTATTGGCGCGGTAGGCTTGAATTTATTGGGCGGAGAATTAGGAATTTTTGCTTGGAATAACGTCCTCAAAGCGTATCAAAAAGGTAGAATCACTTCATTTCTTAATCCCGAGGAAGACCCTTTAGGAACGGGTTATCACTTGATTCAATCTCGAATTGCCATTGGTGCTGGTAAATGGTTTGGCTGGGGTCCTTTTCACGGGCCGATGACTCAACTAAATTTCGTTCCCGAACAGCATACCGATTTTATTTTTTCAGCAGTGGGTGAAGAATTCGGTTTTATGGGCTGTTTGGTATTGTTGCTGTTATTCTGCTTAATTTGCCTACGATTACTCCACGTTGCTTTAACAGCTAAAGATAATTTTGGCTCACTAATAGCAATTGGCGTTTTGGCAATGATTGTGTTCCAGATGGCTGTTAATATTGGAATGACTATAGGTTTAGCACCAGTAGCAGGGATACCCTTACCATTTATGAGTTACGGTAATTCAGCAATGTTAGCTAACTTTATCGCCATCGGATTAGTGGAATCGGTCGCAAACTTTCGCCTTATAAAGAAGTATTAATGCTCTCTAAATTTACTTATGGGGACAATCTAAAATCGTAAATCCAAAATCCAAAATCGTTTGACTCATACCCTTTGGATGAAAAATATTAATTGAAAATTGGTAATTGGTAATTGCGTTAGCGAAGCGTGACCGATAGGTCATAAAGTGCGGTCTTGGGGGTTTCCCCCATGAGCAACTTTTTAAGACATAATTGGTAATTGATTATTAGCAATAAAGAGAAAGAATCATGATTTTGCCTGGAGCAACCGTTCGCGTCAAAAACCCTGCAGATACTTATTACCGTTTTGAAGGGCTTGTGCAACGAGTCAGCGATGGTAAAGTAGCCGTACTGTTTGAGGGTGGTAATTGGGATAAATTGATTACTTTTAGATTCAGTGAGTTAGAGGCTGTAGACCCGACAGCAGGACGCAAAAAAGGAAAATAAATTAGTTACGAGTAGAGTTAAGAGTTTTGTATTATTTGTTATTATTTTTTAACTGATAATCCACAACTCCGTCGAGGATGCGTTTTGGGGACGGGAACCGACACCCCAACAGTTCCTACAACGGAGCGCCACCCTTCGGGTATCTCCCTCCGGGAGACGCTGCGCTAACACTAGTTTGGGGGACGGAAACCGACACCCCCAACTAGATTCACCGCGCAACGCAGTGGCTTGGGAACATCTATGTCCTTACCCTGACGGGTTAGCAAGCTGAACGGACACGCTTAGTCTGACGACTGACTGCGTGAACGCTAACGATGAACGGGTTCACTAGTTGTACTCGCAGAGAAAGCCTCCGGCTTACATGGGGGAGCCCGAAGCGTTGCGGGGGTTCCCCCCGTTGTAGCAAATGGCGTGAAACCCCCCGCTCTGCACACTAGTTCACCGCAACGGACTGGCTCAACCTTCCGCTAACTCATTACTCATCACTCATAACTTTTATTTATGCGCCTTCCCTTACCGCAATTTAGTAATAACAATCGTCACCCCAATCACTTTGCTGAAGTGATTGAAACTGCTAGTTGCGATTTTCTCGCACAGTGCCTAGACCCGGAAGACTTAAGCTTCCCAGCAATGCCTCCTTTTGGTAGTTGGGTATGTTCTATAGACGAAGAATCTGCAAATAAAATGTTTGCTGTTGTATTCCATGCGACTACAATGCCTATAGATTCCGTACATAGACCAGTTGCTCTAGGATTATCACTGCAAGATTTGCGAGAGGAACAACCTCAAATTTTCGCCATGCTCAAAACCGAATTTCGTGCTGCGATAGTTGGATTTGAGCAGGGACAGAATAATAAAATATATCAGTACCTACCACCCCGTCCGCCTCAAATTCATCAAGCCGTCCACCGATGTGAAGCAGAAGAAGTCCTAAAATTTACTGAAGAATTTGATTTTTTACAAACATTACTTTCAGTAAATGGTGCCCCAGTTGAAGCTTTGAGTGCAGCCGCAATCCGTGATGTATATAAGTTACGCAAAGCTGACCGACAATGGTTAGTTGAAGCTGGACGTTACTTAAGCGTGTTGCTTAAAGATGATTATGACCGCTTACGATTCATTTTGAATCAAATACATCCGTAGTTATTTCATTTACAGACAGATTTTAAGGTATTCTAGGTATAATTTTTGTTTTTTTAAGCGTCACTTACACATTTTTATTTGTATTTAAGTTTGTTTATTTTTTTGTGTGTTTTTTGAATTGTCCTTTAAAAATTTTCTGTTAGAACTTACATCTTGCACCCCAAGCTCAACAAAAGCCAGAGATTTTTGATTTTCCAGATTCAACCTGGGAACTAGGGTTCGGAGGCAGAACCTCCGATTATCGCGAGTGGTGCAAGAAGTCAGTTAGAAACTTTTATCGCAGTAGCTATTAGCACGTTTTTGCTTTGTCCGCAATAAATAAAAGATGGTACTTTTGGAGCGAATTGCAGTTTTACCATACAGTGAACTTCTTGAAAAGGAACCAATTATTCCCTTTGTTATTTTATTGGCAGTTATTTTAGTCGTACCTATTATATTTGAACGGCTGCGACTACCGGGATTAATTGGTTTGATTTTATCAGGAATACTAATCGGTCAATCTAACTCGGACTTATTCAAGATAGACCCCACCGTTTGGGAAACACTCTCAATTATCGGTTTAGCTTATTTATTGTTTGTAGCAGGTCTAGAAATTGACTTAGAACAATTGAGTCGTCGGCGAAATCGTGCTTTGGGTTTTGGCAGTTTTGTTTTCTGCATACCGTTAGTGTTGGGAACTTTTCTGGGAAGAAGTTTTGGATTTGATTGGTTGAGCGCTTTATTGATTGGCTCTTTGCTGTCTTCTTACACTCTGTTGGCCTATCCCATTATCAATCGTTTGGGATTAATGAATAATGAAGCAGTAGGTGTAACAATTGGAGCCAGCGTTTTTACAGATGTTGCAACATTATTAATACTGGCTCTATGTGTTGCCATAAATTTAGAAAATTTAAATATTTGGCAAACTATCGCATTTATAGGTTGGTTAACAGTCTACTCAGTTTTAGTTTTAGTCGGTTTTGACTGGGTTGGTAAAGAATTTTTACGAAGAACCGGAGAAGATGAAGGAAACCAATTTTTATTTGTACTTATAGCAGTATTTTTAGCGGCTGTTGGTGCCCAATTAATTAATATACCAACGATTATCGCAGCCTTTTTTGCTGGATTAGCGGTTAATGAAGTTATCGGATACGGACCTGTCAAACAAAAGATTGTGTTTGTAGGTAGCGTGCTATTTATTCCGATATTCTTTATAAACCTTGGTTTAAAGCTAGATTTACCGGCCTTCCTGAAAAATATGGGTTTGGTATGGTTAACTCTATCTCTTGTTTGTGGTTTAATAGCGAGTAAATTTATTGCAGCACTACTCGCAAAATTGATTTACCACTACAATTGGCGCGAAGTATTCACAATGTGTTCGATAAGCTTACCTCAAGTAGGAGTAACATCTTGTGTCACTTTTGTTGGATATCAAGCAAAATTATTAGACCAAGATATTTTTAATAGCGTTACAGTTTTAATTCTGGTAACTTCATTTATCGGACCAATTATTACAAGTCGAACAGTACGAGGCTTAAACTCTTCACTACTTAAGCAGCAACCAGTCGAAACATATGTACCAGTATCCGAAAATTTAGATAGTCCTTTTAATATCGTAGTACCGATTTATAATCCAGCGACGCAGCAGAATTTGATGGAAATGGCTACATTATTAGCTCATCAAGCTCAGGGTAAAATTATGCCTTTAGCAATAGCTACTGCTACAGCAAGTATGGATGCACCCCAGTTAGAACACTCGCTGCGAAGAAGCGAAAGATTATTGAATAAAGCAACTGCATTGAGTCGCTTCCTTGATGTAGAAGCAGAGCCATTATTACGAATAGATGATGCCTACGCAAGAGGAATTAGTAGAGCGGCTAGGGAAAAAAAAGCAAACTTGATTGTCATGGGCTGGGGAAAGCGTACCGGTTTAAAAGCGCGTTTGTTTGGCAACGTGATTGATGGTGTTTTATGGGCATCTCATTGTCACGTAGCGGTGACTCGTCTTGTTGAATCACCCTCCAAAATCCAGCGTATCTTAGTACCAGTCGAAAACTTGACTGCACCTATATTACAGCCAGTGCAGTTTGCCGCTATGCTCGGAGAATCTAATCAAGCTCAAGTAACAGTACTCAATGTATGCGACCGTCGTACCAGTTCCAGTAAAATTTCTTGGCGACGGTCTCAACTTTCATTATTAGTATCCAAACTTGGATTATCCAATCCACCAGAAGTTCAAATTATCGCTCATGAAAACGTTGCTCAAGCAGTATTACAAGCAGCAAGGTTATACGATTTAGTCGTTTTACCATTTATTCGCAATCGCACTATTCCCGGAGGATTGGCTATTAGTGATGTTACAACTCAATTAGCCAGTCAATTAAATTGTTCAATTATCATGCTTGGAGAACCACCACAGCGTACCAATAGTGCTACTGTCAAAGCTGGTTTTTCCAGCAATCAGCTACCTGTTACCAGTTATCAGTGAACAGTTCATAAAAGCGGAGGGAGCAGAGGTTGCCGAGGGAGCGGAGGAAGAAAGAAAGAAATAAAGATTGCTTCCCCTGCCTCCTCGGCTTCCTCTGCCTCCCCTGCTTCCTTTTCCCATCTTCGGATTCCCAATTTCCGAAATCTTCAACGCAAATGTACTCCCCTACAATAACTTTAACTTATTAAATTTTTGATAAACTTTTGAGCGATACTTCACAGTCACTACACATTCTTTGTTATTTTTTTTATGGAAATGTCAAGGGGCTAAACTTTAATAAAATCTAAAGGCTGTATCTATCGGGAAAATAGTCGAATTCAAAAAAAAATTGAATCATCCGTACTTTTACTCTATTTTTGTTGTCAGGCTGGGTATCCTAAAAACAAGCACAATCGAATAACGTAAATATTTGTAATTAATTGGTCAACTATGAGAATATTGGTGACAGGCGGAGCTGGATTTATTGGTTCCCATCTGATTGACAGATTAATGAATGATGGGCATGAAGTAATTTGTCTGGATAATTTTTACACGGGACATAAACGGAATATCGTCAAATGGATGAATAATCCGTACTTTGAACTAATTCGCCACGATATCACTGAACCAATTCGGTTAGAAGTCGCACAGATTTATCATTTAGCCTGCCCTGCTTCTCCAGTACATTATCAATACAACCCCGTAAAAACAGTTAAAACCAATGTGATGGGTACGCTGAATATGCTGGGGTTGGCTAAACGGGTCAAAGCAAGAATTTTGTTAGCTTCTACCAGTGAAGTTTATGGTGACCCAGAAATTCATCCTCAACAAGAAGACTATAGAGGTAATGTCAATCCGATTGGACTTCGTTCCTGTTATGACGAAGGTAAGCGGATTGCTGAAACTTTAATGTTCGATTATCACAGACAAAATGATGTTGATATTCGGGTTGCTCGTATTTTTAATACCTATGGTCCTCGGATGTTTGAGCATGACGGCCGGGTAGTTAGTAATTTTATAGTTCAAGCTTTACAAGGTATACCTTTAACTGTATACGGAGACGGTTCTCAAACCCGTAGTTTTTGCTACGTTGACAACCTAGTAGATGGACTGATGCGCTTGATGAATGGAGACCATATTGGTCCGATTAATTTGGGTAATCCGGATGAATATACTATTCTCCAATTGGCGCAAACCGTCCAAAATATGATAAATCCAGATGTGAAAATTAAATTTGAACCGCTACCTTCCGATGACCCCCGTCGCCGTCGCCCTGACATCACAAAAGCGAAGACCTTGTTAAATTGGGAACCTACCATTCCTCTTCAAGAAGGGTTAAAACAGACTATAGAAGATTTTCGAGAGCGGGTAAAAGTTACTGAGAAGCCAGCCGTAAATAGCAGCACTAAGTAAAAAAATACTATTTTGTCAAGATTTTTGACTGTAGAAAACCGTTATCGCTTCTTGAATATCAACTGCTGAAGATTTTTGAACCACTGCAAAAAAGTGAGGAATTAGATAATATGCGAGTTTGCGTAATTGGTACTGGTTATGTCGGTTTAGTAACTGGGGCTTGTTTGGCTCACGTTGGTCATGATGTAATTTGTATAGACAATAACGAAGAGAAAGTAAAGTTAATGAAGTCCGGGCAATCGCCTATTTTTGAGCCAGGACTTTCAGAAATTATGCAGAATGCCATTAAAACTGGAAAAATTCAGTTTTCCAGCGATTTGGCTGCGGGGGTTGCTCACGGAGAAATCTTATTTATTGCTGTAGGAACTCCACCTTTACCTACAGGTGAAAGCGATACCCGTTATGTGGAAGCGGTTGCAAAAGGTATTGGTAGCCATTTGAATGGCGGTTATAAGGTAATTGTGAACAAATCCACAGTACCCATTGGTTCTGGGGATTGGGTACGGATGATTGTCCTCGATGGAATCGCCGAGCGTCAAAAGGAATTAGTACCTGCGGGTGGAGCTTCTAATTCAGACAAGCTACCTACTGGTGATTTTGATGTAGTTAGCAACCCTGAGTTTTTGCGCGAAGGTTCGGCAATTTACGATACTTTCAATCCCGACCGGATTGTTTTGGGAGGTAATTCTCAAAAAGCTCTTTCGATGATGAAAGAACTATATACTCCGATTGTAGAGCGTCAATACGCTGAAGATAAATCTTTACCCCCAGTACCCGTACTAACTACAGATTTGTCTTCTGCTGAGATGGTGAAATATGCCGCAAATGCTTTCCTCGCAACCAAAATCAGCTTTATTAACGAAGTCGCCAACATTTGCGATCGCGTTGGTGCTGATGTAACCCAAGTTGCCAAAGGTATCGGTTTGGATTCCCGTATCGGTAACAAGTTCCTCAATGCTGGAATCGGTTGGGGTGGTTCTTGTTTCCCCAAAGATGTATCCGCATTGGTTCACACTGCTGATGACTATGGTTACGAAGCACAGTTACTCAAAGCGACAATCAGCGTTAACGAACGTCAGCGCTTGATTGCAATGGAGAAGCTCCAGCAAGCTTTGAAAATTCTTAAAGGTAAAACAGTAGGTTTACTTGGTTTGACCTTTAAGCCAGATACCGATGATATGCGCGATGCTCCAGCGTTGAATTTAATCGAGCAGTTGAATCGATTGGGAGCAAAAGTTAAAGCATACGACCCAATTATTTCACAATCTGGAATGCGTCACGGTCTTTCTGGAGTACAGGTAGAAACCGATGCAGAAAGATTAGCTGACGGTTGTGATGCTTTGGTAGTTGTTACTGAATGGGAACAGTTCAATAGCCTAGATTACGCAAAAATGGCTAAATTAATGAGCCATCCGGTAATCATTGATGGTCGTAACTTCCTAGATCCCGAAACAATTATTAGGGCTGGATTCCAATATATTGGTGTTGGAAGATAAATCAGTATAGTGGATTTTAGATTTTAATTTTCAAATTAATTCTAAAATCTATCTAATTTTTCTTAGTTTATTAAACAAATAAATAAATTGATTCAAAGGCTTTCCAGTGGGAAGTCTTTTATTTTTGTATTTTTATTGCTTATATTTTTATCAAGCAACCGCGACGATATGTTTTTCAACGACTTGACTCATATCAGCATAAATAAAAGGTTTTACAGCGACATCGGATTCAACTTCAATCCAAACTCTAGCACCGCAACCTAGGGGGTTGTAAGGACTATATATGATTCGACATTTTCCAGTGATTTCTACTTCATGGCAATAACCAGTGCGGCTTCCTTGCTGAACTCTGACTACAGGTTCGTTTTCTTCATTTTTTTTGTTGCTTCTAATCACATGTTGATTCACAGTGATATGAGTCAAGGCTGTTGAAGCACGCTTTCTCCAAGTACTTTTAGGACCTCTACTTCCTTTAAT
>CAKZYM010000552.1 GCA_937884685.1 uncultured Calothrix sp. | reverse complement strand
GAGGGGTTGGGGGTGAGGTTTTTAGATGTACTTCAATAGACTGAGAAACGCTATAAAACTTATGGGAGACTTAACAGTTATACGTCTCCCATAATCTGAAATCATAGTTTATATTGCAATTGGACAATGCTTTATTTTTACTATTTGTTTTGCATCTCAAATACAAAAGATAAAAATACTTAATACCCCCAGAAACTTCCGGGGGAGAAAATATTTCATTGCATAAATCTAAAATTTTGTTTAAGTTTTATCTACCGAGAACTAGGTTTATTTTGTATGCGGATTAATGCATTATGAATTTGCTGTTTTAAACTGTCATCAGTTCGTAGTTGCAAGGTAATACCGTTAAAGCGCTTAACACTCAGACCGCTACCTCTAACAATTTTTTGAGAACGCTGACAATAATTTGTTGCAATATTTCTTGCTTCTCGTGAAGACAAACCAGCTATAGTTTTAGGTCGATTGCAAACAATTGCAGGGACTTTACCCCCAGAAATTTTTTTAATTTCATCAAATGCTTGAACGCGGTTTTGCTCAATCATTAATAAAGCTTTAGAATACTTAGCTATTTCAGAATCGTTAACTGTTTTAGGAGTCTGAGCATCAGCTTTTACACTCGAAACGATACTGCTAGCAGCAAAACCTAAAGTAGCTAAAGTACCTATCAAAAAAGACTTATAAAGCATTCTAGCGATGTGAGTTTCCTTGGAAGTATGAGTAATTCTCTTCATATTCTGTGTGATAATTAATTACAGTAAGAAGATGTTAATCACTTTGAATTGATAAGAGCGTGAGTTGTTCCCTTAAAAAATCGAAAAAATTAAACAAATATTCAGCAAATATATTTATTGTCGGCTTTTTTGGCATATTTGGCACAACTCTATGACTTTAGTTTGGAGTGTTAAAGTTTGTGGACTTCCCTGTTTTAGATTAACTTCTAATTCCAATAATATGGGTAAACAGGATATGAGTTGCTGTGCTGAAAGAAACCGAATTTCTTGCTGTAAGTATTTAATCCGAAAATGATTGCGAACTTCAGCAGCGCTTGCTATGGCTTTTGGATCGCGTTCGCCAGTTTCCATCATAATCCGAACCCACAACCAAGTACGAAATTGACCGATAAGAGTGGCAACTATTCGTAAAGAAGGTTCGTAAGCACTCATTAAATCCGCAACTAAATTTAATGCTTTTGCTGTATCTCCCATTCTAATAGCACCAGCTAATTGTAAGCTGTTTTGGGTCGAATTTTGGACTAATTGAGATGCTTTCTCAACATCTAATGTTTGATTACTATCTTGCACGTAAAGCTGCAATTTTTGCAATTCGTTGTAAAGTAAGCGAGTATCGTTTCCTATAGCTTCTACTAAAAAATCTGCACAGCTTGAAGTGATTTTTATTCCAAGAGATTTAGCAGCATCATTGACATCTTGTTTTAGTAAATCAGTTTTAAAAGGTGATGTAAGTCCGAACTCGCGAATTTGAGCAAACTGTTTTAATAATTTTGTTGTTTTTAGTCTTTCGTCAGGTTTACTACGACTAGTAATTAATAAATAAGAATTATCTGGAATTACAGATAAAGTGCGCTGTAGCTCAGATAGCACGCTGTTATCCGATTGCTGAGCGATATTAGTATTCATCAGCCATACCAAACGTCCACCAGTTCCGAAAGGTGGTGTCATCGCTTGATTTAGCGCTTCAATTGCAGCATTAGGATAGTCCGGGGGAAAAGTCGTGTAGTTAAACGAACTCCAACTCGCATCGAGAACCTCGTCCCGCAAATTGGCGATCGCCTTTTCCATTTTAAAATCATCTTCGCCCCAGTAGATGTAAATTGGCATAGTGGAAATGGGGTAAAAGATTTATGGGGTAGGGTGTAGAGGTTAGTAAATTGCTTTATTTACAACTTCTCTCACTTATTATTTTTAATATACAGAGCTATTATCATTTGTCTCTACCTTTTATCAGTCCCCAGCTTTAGAATCTAAAATCCAAAATCGTCTTGGAAACTTTGACGGGAAGAACATCTCCCCATCAAGTTTCCGCAAAATCTAAAATTCAATATTTTATCTTGGTGAAACTGAGTAATGTTGCCTACAATTTATGCAATGAGTGCTGGAGAATATGAAGGTTGGACGATAATTATCAAACTTATATGAATCGGGTCGCGCGTATGACCCTACCGGAAGCTTACACTTCTCAAGTTCAACATCTGAAGGAATCTTCTAAGTTTACTTCAAATCCAGAACAGGGAAGAAAAGCGGTGTATTTTCCTGGATATACATTAATTACCCCACCTAATAGCGAAGAGGATTCTGTAAATTCTGCTTTTTACTCTAAATTGCGCGATTATCAGCAGGATATTTTAAATTTAACAACAAGTCATAATTTGATTGCTCCGGTACCGGACAATAGCTTTCACATGACTTTAGCGGACTTGATTTGGGACAGTGCTTATCGCGACCTGAAGGAGACCAATCCGGATTTTGAAACACAATTAAAGTCTTGCTTTAACAATATCTTTCAACAATATCAAAATTCTTTAAACCCCAAAAATCCTCCAAAATGGCAAATGTTGGGATTGATGTTAATGCCGAGGGCTGTAGCAGTTTGTTTGGTACCGTTAGATAAAGACAGCTACGAGCAGATTGTTAGTTTACGTCGCGCAGTTTATCAAAATCCAAAACTAATAGCATTGGGTATCGAGCAACAATATAATTTCACAGCCCATGTAACTTTAGGTTACTTCGGCAAAATTCCATCAGACTTAAACCGTGCCGATTTCGCCACTAAGCTTTCAGAATTAAATCAAAAATGGACCGCAAATTTACCGACTCTAACCGTTAACCGGGCAGAATTATGTAAATTTGATGACATGACCCGCTATTATCGAGAATCGGATTCGCCAGTTTTGGTTTTTGATAGTTAG
>CAKZYM010000551.1 GCA_937884685.1 uncultured Calothrix sp. | reverse complement strand
CTACTTACTACTTACTACTTGCTACTTGCTACTTACTACTTACTACTTGCTACTTACTACTTATTACCAATTACCATTACTCCGAAAATATTTTCACAGCACCATCTGCGATTGAAACTTTTACAAATGTTCCTTCTGGTAAGATTGTATCGGTCATTGTTCTAACGTGAATTTCTCTTCCAGAAGGTGTTTCTAAACAATAACGGTATTCTCTTCCTAAAAATCTTCTTTTGGTAATTTTTAATTCAGCATCATCATCTGCTTGCAAAATACAATCTTCTTGACGAATCATTATTTCTCCTGTGTCGGAGCTATGATTTCCTGGGATTTCAAAACTACCAATTTCTGTTTCCCAATCATTACCTTTGCGACTAGCTGGTAAAAAGTTAGCTTGAGTAACGAACTCTGCGACAAATCGCGATGCTGGAAGACTGTAAATTTCTTCTGGTGTGCCTATTTGTTCTAAGTGTCCCTGACGCATAACTCCTACTACGTCTGCAATTGCGAGAGCTTCTTCTTGGTCGTGAGTAATAAAAACTGCTGAGGTTCCTGCTAGTTTGAGAATATCTCGGATTTCTTCTCGTAATTGCAATCTAACTTGAATATCCAAATTAGATAGTGGTTCGTCTAGAAGCATTAATTTCGGTTTGGGTGCTAAAGCTCGTGCTAAAGCTACTCTTTGCTGTTGTCCCCCAGATAGTTCGTAGGGATAACGTGTTGCGAATTTTCCGAGTCCTACTAGGTTTAATACTTCTGAAACTCTTTGTTTAATTTGATTTTTATCGGAATTTTTTAATCCAAAAGCTACGTTTTGCTCGACTGTTAGATGGGGAAACAGCGCATAATCTTGAAATACAATTCCAATATCGCGATTTTCTGGTTGTATCCAGTTATTCGGGCTACAAACTTTATTTTCTCCGATTTGAACTTCTCCAGTTTGCGGAAATTCAAAACCACCAATTATTCTCAATAGGGTTGTCTTACCACAACCGGATGGGCCAACTAAAGCTAGTATATCTCCTTGTTGTAGTGTTAGAGAGATATTATTCACCGCTGGAATATCACTTTCTACGAAAAATTTAGTGATATTTTGTAATTTAAGAATTTCTTTTTGCATTTTGATTTTTTGGTAATTGGTAATTGGTAATAATTCGTTTATAGATATTTTTAAATTTTAGAATCAATTAATTCCAAGTTTAAGTAAATAAAATATAATAATTAATATTCTGTAGTCAAAATAGTGATTTTATTTTCACCAGATTTATTTTACTGAATATAGAAAATAGAATTACTTTTAATTTAATTTGATTTAATTTCATTCTATTTTATACAATTAGAAGCGCAGCTAATCTAATGATTCTCAGGATTTTTGATTAACTTTTTCTTGGGATAGAACAACAAAAGTTGATGTCATAGATACTATTAATATCATCAACGAAGCTGCTGCTGCATCCGCAAAATCAACGTTTTCTGTGGCTTTCCAGATTTCTACTGCTAAAGTATCAAAGCCTATTGGCGATAGCAGCATAGTAGCGGGCAATTCCTTCATTGCGGTTAAATATACCAATACAGTACCGCTTAAAATACCCGGACTTACTAAAGGTAAGGTGATTTGTTTTAAAGTCTGCCAAGATGATTTGCCTAAACTACGGGATGCTTCTTCTATTTGCGGATTTACCTGTAATAAAGAAGTACGCACCGTTCCTATTGATTGCTGGAGAAATAATATCAAATAGGCAAAAATTAGCATTGGTAAAGTTTGGTATAGCAAGGGTAAATAATTAGCACCAAAAAATACCAAAGATAATGCTACAACTATTCCCGGTACGCCAAAACAAATATAGGTTGCACGCTCAACTATTGCAATAATTCGTGAAGGGAATCTTACCGATAAGACGGCAATTGGTAAAGCAAATAAAATCGTGATAACTGCTGCTAATCCGGCTGCGGTAATTGAATTTATTGTTGGTTGTAGTAAATCAACAAATTCGTATTCGGTTAATAATCCCTGAATTAGCCAAAACACTATGGTGACTACAGGTAGTACCACACCCAAAAATGCAATTAACCCACAAAACATCAGAGCCGGTATCTTCCATTTCCCTAATTTCACCAGTTTAGCCGGACGAGATGACGAAGTACCGCGAGTGTAGTAAGCTGCACGAGAACGCATTCGAGATTCCAACCACAGCATTAACATCACGATTGTTACCAATACCAATGATAAAGCTGCTGCTGCATCGCGGTTAAAGCTGGCTTGATATTGGATAAAAATCGCTTGGGTAAAAGCATCAAACTGCATCAAGGAAGGAGTACCAAAGTCCCGCAAAGCATACAAAGCTACCAGCAATCCCCCAGCAATCAATGATGGATATAGCTGCGGTAAAACTACTTTAATAAAAGTATCTCTACCGTTGTAACCCATGCTGCGAGCGGCTTCTTCCAAGGAAGGGTCTAAACCTTGTAAAGCCGAACGCAGACTTAATAACATATAGGGATAGGTAAATAAAGTCAGCGCTAAAATTGCCCCAAACCAACCATAAATAGAAGGTAATTCTTCCACTCCCAAAGGTTCCAATAAAAGCTGGAGAAAACTACCCCTCGGTGCAAAAGCTCCAATTAGCGCAAAACTACCAACATAACTGGGAACCGCTAAAGGTAAAGTTGTCACTACCAACCAAAAACGTCGCTTTGGTAAATCCGTTCGCACCGTCAGAAACGCCAACGGTATGGAAATAACGGCTGAGAAGAAAGCCACAACAGCCATCAAAACAATACTATTGAACAAGATTACCAGATTTTGCTGGCGGGTAAATAATTGCAGTAACTCTTCCCCACCAGTATACGCAGCGCGATATACAAGATAGAACAACGGTAAAGCAATCGCAATTGCTACTACCACCGCTGCAACAGTCAGAAATAACGGAGGTCTAACCGCCTTGGACACTTTTTATACTCCTATTGTTGAGGAAAGGAGAATGTGAAAGAGAGGGGGAAGAGGGGGGAGATGGGGAGATGGGGAGACAAGGGGATGGGTAGAC
>CAKZYM010000550.1 GCA_937884685.1 uncultured Calothrix sp. | reverse complement strand
AGGGTAAATTCCCCTAGTAATAGCTTACAGATGGTGCGGTACAATGCATACATATTAAATTAAGCTAACCGTTCCTTATGATTTCATCAGAAGCAAATACTAAATCACCATCTGAATCACCATCACAAGAAAATACTACATCCACCGATAAAAACTTAGAAGCAATGCGGCATTTTTCGGAACAATACGCCAAGCGTACCGGAACTTACTTTTGTTCCGAACCTTCCGTTACAGCCGTTGTTATCGAAGGATTAGCCAAGCATAAAGACGATTTAGGTGCCCCATTGTGTCCTTGTCGTCATTACGAAGACAAAGAAGCCGAAGTCAGCGCGACCTTTTGGAATTGTCCCTGCGTACCAATGCGCGAACGTAAGGAGTGTCACTGCATGTTATTTTTAACCCCCGATAACGAATTTGCAGGAGAAAACCAGGAAATTTCTTTAGACACGATAAAAGAAGTAAGAGATAGCATGGGTTAATGCATCTTTTATGAGTGAAACAATTCCCCAAGAATTCTGGCAAGGCATAGAACTGTTTAATACAGGAAAATTCTATGCTTGTCACGACACATTAGAGGCTTTGTGGATGGAATCCACAGAGCCAGACAAAAGCTTTTATCAAGGAATTTTACAAATTTCCGTAGCGCTATATCATCTAGGCAACGGAAACTTAAAGGGTGCGATAATTTTACTAGGCGAAGGTAGCAACCGTCTCGCTCGTTACCCATCTGTATATAGTCAAGTTGACGTAGACGAATTATTAGAACAAAGTATAGGCTTATTAAAAGTATTACAGCAAAAGCAATTAGAACAAATCGATTCTTCTTCCTTAGAAGCAGATACCTTACCGCTTCCCAGAATTGTCATAGTTGAAGAATGATAAGTTGGGGATTGGGGATTGGGTAATAGGTAATAGGTAATAGGTAATGAGTAATGGGGATTGGGGATTGGTAATTGGGGATTGGGTAATGAGTAATAAAAGATTATTCACCGTTCACTGATAACTGTTCACTGATAACTGATAACTGATAACTGTTTGCTGAAACATTGGTAGTTGTTGAAGCGTCAGGTATTGTGGAGATTATTTGTAGTCAAATGGTCTTTCGAGCTATATATAACGTTTTGATATAGTACTTGAGATAATTAAATTACAAGCCACAATTATCACTCCTACACTCCTATGACATTTAACTACCGATTGCCTAAACTCCAATTGCGTCGTCTCGGTTTCACTTTAATGTTACCCGTTGCACTTTGTGGTTCGGTAGTTTTTCCTACTCAGCTGCAAACTGCTACTGCTCAAACGAGAGATAATCGCGCTCTTAGTATTAGAGCGGATCGACAGGAATATAATGCTAAAAATGAGATTGTTACTATACGTGGTAATGTACAAATCTCATATCCGGCTCGTCAACTGAAAGCAACAGCAGCTCAAGGACAATATTTTTTTAAGCAGAGTCAAATTGACTTAAGTGGTGGAGTGCATATTGTGCAGAATGGCACAAATAGTATTCGAGGAGATAAAGCTAGCTATTTAATTGAGGAAGGAAGATTTATCGCTACACCTAAAAGAGGAAGTCAAGTAGTTTCTACATATGTTGTAGATGATACTGGTACGAATGCTCGAAACCGAACATCGGCAAATCGACCCCTTACTATCCGTGCGGATTTACAAGAATATAATTCTAATACTCAAATAGCTACCGGACGTGGTAACGTACAGCTTTCATATCCGGGTCGTCAGATTCAAGCAACAGCAGCTCAAGCACAATTTTTCAATCGGGAAGGACGAATTATTCTTAGTGGTGGCGTGTATATTTTACAAGAAGGTAAAAACAGTATTCGGGGAGAGACTGTTACCTATTTAATTAATGAAGGACGATTTGTTGCTACACCTAAAAGCGGTCGTCAGGTAGAATCTATATATATTTTAGATGATGCAAATATTAATAATCAACCACCAAAAGCGCCTTCAACACCAAGATTAAGACGTTCTAATTAAAGAAAAAATTAAAGCGAGCAAATCGTGAAAATTGTTTTAGAGAACATTCACAAATCCTACGGTAAGCGGACTATTGTTAATCGCGTTAATCTCTCCGTTGCTCAAGGTGAAATCGTCGGTTTATTAGGACCAAATGGTGCTGGTAAAACGACGACTTTTTATATCGCTACTGGTTTAGAAAGACCTGATAGAGGAGCGGTTTGGCTTGACAACCGCGATGTTACTAATATTCCCATGCATGGTAGAGCGCGTCTTGGTCTTGGTTATTTAGCCCAGGAAGCCAGCGTTTTTCGTCAATTAACCGTCCGGGAGAATATTTTATTGGTATTTGAACAAACTAACATACCTCGTCGTGAATGGGGTCTGCGGGCTGATAGACTATTACGGGAATTCAGTTTAGAAAAAGTTGCTAATAGTAAAGGAGTTCAACTTTCCGGAGGAGAAAGACGCAGAACCGAATTAGCAAGAGCGTTAGCATCTGGAAGGCATGGCCCCTCATTTTTATTTTTAGACGAACCCTTTGCTGGAGTTGACCCCATAGCAGTTTCCGAGATTCAAAAAATTGTAGCCGGACTTCGCGATCGCAACATGGGAATCTTGATTACAGACCATAACGTCCGCGAAACCCTAGACATAACCGACCGTGGTTACATCATGCGAGAAGGACAAATTTTAGCTTCTGGTTCCACCGACGAACTCTACAGCAATCCCCTTGTAAAACAATATTATTTAGGTGATAATTTTCAAGTTTAAGCAAATTGGGGATTGGGAATGGGAGATTGGGAATGGGAGATTGG
>CAKZYM010000549.1 GCA_937884685.1 uncultured Calothrix sp. | reverse complement strand
TATGTAGTAGCGTTTTATTATGTAAATTCAATGGATTTTCCTCAATCTCTCAAAATTGCGCGAAAAAAGTTATCAGAAAAAGTATCAGCCGAAGCTTTAGAATTGATAAATGGAGCAAAGAAATTAAGTCACTCAGAAGTTATTCCTGAAAGCTTAAAAGTTGGAGATGTTGTTCCTAATTTTGCGCTACCGAATCAAAATGGACAATTGATTGGAATAGAGCAAATCTTAAAAAGAGGTAGTGTTGTAATTTCTTTTTATCGCGGTACTTGGTGTCAGTTTTGCAGTTTGGAATTAAAAGCACTCCAACAAGCTTTACCAGCTATTAATATGCTAGGTGGAACTTTAATTGCCATTTCACCTCAAACATTTGTAGATTCTTCCGATAGCTTAGAAGAATTCAATTTTGAAACGTTAATTGATAAAAGAAATCAAGTTGCCCGACAGTTTGGAATTGTATTGCAAATTCCCGAAAAGTCACGCATTCACTACGAAAATCTGGGAATTTATCTGCCCAGGTATAATGGAGATGAATCTTTTGAATTACCAATACCAGCTACCTTTATAGTTAATCAAGATGGTAAAATTCATTATGCTTTTATTGATTCCGATTTTACTGAAAGATTAGACCCAGTAGAAATAGTGACAATTTTGAGACAAATGACTGTATAATTTGTTGACTAACTATTTTCAGGGTGAGCCTACTTTTAGATTATCAAAGTACAATAACTTATCAAACCTCAACAGGTTAAAGAACGATTATAAAATACAAAGTATCTGGATAAATAGCTCGATATAAACTAGATATAAACTAGATATTAAATTTATGAAAGCTCACTAAATGAACAATAAAAACCTATTTGCTATTAAAATCGCGTCTACAGTTCTAATGACATGTGCCATCGGACTGGAAATATGGAATATTTATGCAATAATAAATCAGTTTGAAATACCTAGCAATATAAAACCAATTTTTTGGATTGAACGTGTTGCTGTTGCAGCGCATTTAATTGAGGCAATAATAGCAGCTTTTAATGCAGGTTCTAAAGATAAAGTTTGGTACAAATACAGCATCTATACTTTTTTCGTGGGTACAATTGGCTTGATGGAATTATTTCGGGAAGAAGAGAATTAGGTAATTGCCAATTGGTGATAATCAAGTATTTAAAAACCCGATTTTTTCAAAAACCGGGTTTATTAGTTATTGTTAACTATTTCAGAGGATAGTATCATTAAATTCTGGAACGACGAGCAAACCTGGGAAATAAAGCTTTAAATCCAGCTTGTCGTAATTCAACACTTTCTTGAGCATAATTCCATAGACTTTCGTAGTAAAAGAAAGTTACACCTAAGCCCCGTCGTTGCGCTGCTCGTACTTGAGCTTTAATTTGTCGGATTGAAACCGGACGATTTCGCAGTCCTGCCATAATACCGATACCGGTAGGTATATATCGTTTGGTTTCGATGATTTCTGGACGGTCAATTTTTCTAGAAAACCTTCTGAAATCGTTGCTATAAACCTGCATCACTAATTCATCTACAATACTCAATCGCACCCAATTAAGCCAATCTTGCAACTGCAATTTATAAGCGTGATTGTAGTAATTAGGAGAGACGGAGAAAATTGCATAAGGTTTTCTGGCTTTTACCGCTTGGTTTAGTTGTGCCATGAAAGCCGTAATTTTATCAGCACGCCACTTTACCCATTCTGGGTCTGCGGAATTACTTGGTGGTTGATTTTCGGTTTCTTGAGTATACAGCGCAACAGTGTATTTGTCGTAACCAAAGTCGCGAGGTAAACTCATATGGTCATCAAACTGAATGCCATCAACATCATATCTGCTAACTACTTCCAAAACCAGATTTTGAATAAATTGTTGTACCTGGGGATGGAAAGGATTTAACCAAGCGACTTCACCAGCAGCACTATTAGAAGTTCGGGTTCCGTCGCGTTTTTGTGTCAACCATTCAGGATGATTTAAAGCTAATTCCGAAGTTTCGGGAGTCATAAAACCGAACTCAAACCAGGGAAGTACTAATAAACCCTGACGATGGGATTGACTAATCAAATCTGCTAGAACATCCTGTCCATCAGTACCTTTAAAGAAAAAGGGAATACCAGCGCGTTTGGCTGTATAACTAGGAAACTTAGTGTAACCAGAATTCCATACAACAGGATAAATAGTGTTGAAATTTAAGCGACGCAGTTGATTTACAGCATCTTTCAACCCTGAACGAGTTTTCATTACGTTGAAATCGTTTGTACTCACCCATACCCCGCGAATTTCCTGACGGGGTAGCTGTCTGGGCTGAAGTATTTCCGGCTGAATTATAGTCGCTGACGAAGGAAGTTGAGGAAATTGAGCAAACGCTTGCAAATTATCGAGTAACAATACCGTAGAAAATGATATTGCAAATACAAGTAGAAAACTGCGCTTTAGTAGCTGTTTTAATGGGAATTTCCGTCCACTTAGCTTTCCGAATAAATCAGCTAGCTTCGCGCGAACTTGTAAACCTTGATTGTGAAACTGATTCATTAGTCTACAGGTATGTCTGCTTAATCTATAAGAGTTTGGTTTACTGCGCGTTAACTTGCTGCATAAAATGAAACAAAATTATCGCGACAGGATGATTGACGTAATTGGCATTTTATAGTGCCGTGCCTAGTATACGTGTTTATGTATCAAGATTGACAACTATTTTTGAATTAATTGGTTAATTTGATTCTTCGTCTTGAACTAGTTTAGAAACATAGTTATACAACTATCAAAAGGAAGAGTTTTCTTGTTTCTTGTGATAAAGATAGATGATGTAACTAAAAAAATGATTTATGAAAATGAATTATATCGAAGCAGTAAGAAATAATCGTAAATGGATATCGGGGATTTTTCTGAAAGAGAAAGATGCTGAGAATTATTTTCAGTTGATTCCTGAAGATATTAGAGATGGTCAGAGGATAAAGTCAGCTAATTTTGAAAA
>CAKZYM010000548.1 GCA_937884685.1 uncultured Calothrix sp. | reverse complement strand
ATCCGGCGTTTATTTGAAGGACGCAAAGTCGATTTCCGGGTGAATACTTTACCAAGTCGTTACGGGGAGAAAGTAGTACTCCGAATTCTGGATAACTCCTCAACTCAGTTGGGATTGGATAAATTAATTACCGACCCCGAGACATTAGAAATTGTCCAGGAAATGGTAAGTCGTCCCTTTGGGTTAATTCTTGTTACCGGACCGACTGGTTCTGGTAAAACAACGTCTCTGTATTCCGCCCTTGCCGAACGAAATTCTCCCGACATTAATATCAGTACTGTAGAAGACCCGGTGGAATATAGTTTACCGGGAATTACTCAAGTGCAGGTAATTCGGGAAAAAGGACTGGATTTTGGCACAGCATTGCGGGCATTTTTGCGACAAGATCCCGATGTCTTACTTGTGGGAGAAACCCGAGATAAGGAAACGGCAAAAACAGCTATCGAAGCAGCATTAACCGGTCACTTAGTATTAACGACCCTGCACACCAATGATGCTCCTGGTGCTATTGCGCGTTTGGGAGAAATGGGTATCGAATCTTTCATGATTTCCAGTTCCTTGATTGGGGTACTGGCTCAGCGTTTGATGCGTCGCGTTTGCGATGAATGTCGTATTGAATATACTCCAACACCCCAAGAACTAGCGCGTTACGGTTTATCAGCATCTCAAGAAGCGGATGTGACTTTCTATAAAGCTAATACTCTGAGCATAGAGCAAGTTCAAGAAGCTAGAAGCAACGGTACGCTCTGCGAAAAATGTAACGGAGTTGGCTACAAAGGACGCTCTGGTGTTTACGAAGTAATGAGAATTACCGAACGTATCCAGACTTTAATCAACGAAGAAGCACCAACCGAATTAATTAAAGAAGCAGCAGTGGAAGAAGGAATGAAAACTCTGCTTGCTTACAGTTTGGATTTGGTGCGTCAAGGGGCTACCACTCTTGAAGAAGTAGAGCGGGTAACGTTTACCGATACAGGTTTGGAAGCAGAGTTAAAAGCTAAGCGTAAAAGCGGTTTAACTTGTCGCAATTGCGAAGCAGAATTACAACCCGAATGGTTGGATTGTCCCTACTGTATGACATCGAGATTCCAAGATTAGTCGTTGGTGGTTAGTAGTTAGTGGTTAGTGGTTAGTAGTGATGAAAAATTTAAAAATATCAATTAACAAATAACAAACAGCAACTATCAACTATCGACTATCAACTATCAAAAATAACAAAACAACAAAAAAAGGTGCAGAAAAATGGAAATGATGATTGAAGATTTGATGGAACAAATGATTGAAATGGGAGGTTCGGATATGCATTTATCCGCTGGTTTACCTCCTTATTTTCGTATCAGTGGAAAACTAACACCTATTGGAGAGGAACCTTTAAGCGGTGACCAATGTCAAAGATTAATTTTTAGCATGTTGAATAATTCCCAACGTAAAATCCTCGAACAAAATTGGGAGTTAGATTGTTCTTACGGTGTTAAAGGATTGGCACGTTTCCGGGTAAATGTTTACAAAGAACGCGGTACTTATGCAGCTTGTTTAAGAGCATTAAGTTCTAAAATTCCTAACTTTGATAAATTGGGTTTACCAGATGTGGTTCGAGAAATGTGCGATAAACCCAAGGGAATGATACTGGTAACGGGCCCCACAGGTTCTGGAAAAACAACTACTTTGGCGGCAATGATTGATTTAATCAACCGTACAAAATCCGAGCATATCCTAACAATTGAAGACCCAATTGAATTTGTTTATGAACCAATTAAAAGTCTCGTTCACCAACGTCAACTAGGTGAAGATACAAAAAGTTTTGCTAATGCTTTAAAAGGTTCTTTACGTGAAGACCCAGATATTATTTTGATTGGAGAAATGCGAGATTTAGATACAATTTCTCTCGCTATTTCCGCAGCAGAAACTGGTCACTTGGTATTCGGTACCTTGCACACCTCTTCCGCAGCACAAACTGTTGATAGAATCATCGATGTTTTTCCAGCAGACAGGCAAACTCAAGTAAGAGTACAGTTATCTAACTCTCTAGTAGCAGTATTTAGCCAAACTTTAGTACCCAAGAAAAATCCCAAACCTGATGAATTTGGTCGAGTTATGGCTCAAGAAATAATGGTGATTACTCCTGCTATTTCTAACATGATTCGTGAAGGTAAAACATCTCAAATCTACTCATCGATTCAAACTGGTGCGAAATTAGGAATGCAAACTTTAGAGAAAGTTCTTGCCGATTACGTGAAAGCAGGAACCATCTCTTTTGAAGCTGCAATGTCAAAAACTTCCAAGCCAGATGAAATTCAGCGTTTAATTGGTTCAGCACCAACAAATGGCAAAGCAAAAGCTGGTGTAAGACGTTAATGTCAAAAAACTACTTGTAGTTAGTTATTAATTATTTTATTTCAATGACTAACTACTGAGTATTTTTTATCTCACAAATTAGACTTCTAATTTTTTTATTTTTTTGAATTTAAACTATATAAATCATGCCAACTTTCGTCGCTAAGGTTCGCGATTCACAAGGAAAATCCAAACAAGAAAAAGTGGTTGCAGACTCGATGGCAGATGCCCGTACTGAGTTAAGACAACAAGGTTTTGTAATCCAAGATTTACAAGAATTTAAAGGATTTGATATTGGTGAAGCTCTCGATTTAACAAAGCTGCAAAATAAACTTGCTACAGTTGCTGTTAAAGATAAAGCTATATTTTCCCGTCAATTTGCTGCGCTAACAAATGCAGGTGTTGCTATTGTTAGAAGTTTGGGAGTACTTTCCGAACAATGCGGAAATCCAAAGTTAAAAGATGCACTATTAGATATTAGTAGTGAAGTACAAAATGGTGTCAATCTTTCCGATGCAATGCGGAAGCATCCTCAATGTTTTGATGGCTTGTATGTGAGTATGATTCAAGCTGGTGAAGTGGGGGGTGTTTTGGATGAAGTTCTTAATCGTTTGGCAAAATTATTAGAAGATACGGCTCGACTGCAAAACCAAATCAAATCAGCAATGTCTTATCCTACCGTGGTCGGTAGTTTAGCAGTAATCATTTTTCTGGCAATGACTATTTTTCTGATTCCAATTTTTGCCAATATATTTAAAGATTTAGGAACAGAATTACCTGCTTTAACGCAGTTTATGTTGTGGATCAGTGGTGTTCTTACAAGCTGGAGACTTTTTGTTCTTATTGGTATTGTTGTCGGAGCAAAAGTAGCTTTTGACATGTACTATAAGACACCTGTAGGTACATTAAATATCGATGCTCTTTCTTTAAAACTACCTTTGTTTGGTGACTTAATTCAAAAATCAGCTATAGCTCGGTTTAGCCGTACCTTTGGTTCTTTAACTCGTTCCGGAGTACCAATTTTAACCTCCTTAGAAATTGTCCGAGATACATCTGGAAATCAGATAATTGCCAACGCTATTGATGCTGCTAGAGGGGAAGTTCAGCAAGGGGGAATGATTAGTATTGCTTTACAAAAAGAAAATGTGTTTCCTCCGATGGCAATTCAAATGATGAGTATTGGAGAAGAAACCGGAGAATTAGATGGGATGTTGATGAAAGTTGCCGATTTTTATGAAGATGAAGTTGAACAAGCTGTAAAAGCTCTTACCAGTGTTTTAGAGCCAGTAATGATTGTGGTTATTGGTGGTATGGTAGCCGTGATTTTGTTATCTATGTACCTACCAATGTTCGCAGTATTTGAAGAATTAGGCTAAGAACAGTTAACAGTTATCAGTTATCAGTTAACAGTTAATTGATAACTCCTAACTCCTAATTCCTAACTCTTAACTCCCAATCCAAAATCCAAAATCCAAAATCTAAAATCATTTATGCCTTTACAAAAATCTCAGTATGAAATCAGCCTAGCTGAATACAGTAATCATTCAGCAGCAGTTGCTCTTTTAAAACAACATCGTCCTTATTGGGAAATGATTCCTAGCTTACGTCGTCCGGATGAAAGTCTTGTTACTATTCCTCTACCAATTATCCGCATTCGTAAAAGCACAGCAGATTTACCCTGCTCTACTTGTCTTCCCTGCGATTTAGCGATTTTGATGTGCGACCCTGAATGGAAGATTAAAACAGGAATTGAAATTCTTGTATTCATTCACCGTCCCGATGAGGATTTTTCTGACTTACTAGGACGATGGCGAAAAACTCAAGTTTGGTTAGATAAAGATTACGAGTGGTTTATGCCTCCTCGTTATAATCATATTTTGAATGAAGGAAAAAATTCGATATATCCTTTATTTGTAGTTTTCCCTGAAACTCCAGAACGGATTAAACGTGGTTTGTTCGGTTCTGAAAGTCCGTTCATTATTCAAACTTCAGAATTAGTCTTTGATGAGGAAAAAAAAGAAGAAGAGCAATTGGGATATTAGCGATGAATTAGCCATTTAGCTTCAAATACATTTTAAGAATATAGGCTTATTTACAAAATACAAATTTGTTTAGAGTTATACAAAATAGTTTACAGTCGATAATAATTTTTATATGAACTACAGACTTGTGATTACTTCAAGAAATATTATTTTAAATTTTTAGGCTTAATTGTTTAATGAATTACAATATCTATATGGCTAATTGCTAACTCAACATAAGTCGTTGGTAGTATTTCCAGCTTTGAGATGTACCACTATTATTTTTGATTTTCAGTTCTCGAAATATATTTTAAAACTTTCAAACTTAATCACATTATCCATAA